>JBFEUD010000033.1:0-13686 GCA_041547625.1 Sulfurimonas sp. | reverse complement strand
TAGATTTTCGAATATTTGATCAGAAAAGATTGGAAGAAAGCCTAAAGGCTTATTCTTCCGAAGCTTCAAATTGGATAGTTTTATCTTTGTAGATACCTGTACCAACAGGGATAGTTCTACCGATGATAACATTTTCTTTTAGATTATCTAAGTTATCCACTTTAGCACTTACTGCAGCTTCAGTAAGAACTTTTGTAGTATCTTGGAATGATGCAGCAGAGATAATAGAATCTGCTGAAACTGCAGCACGCGTAATACCAACAAGGAATGGCTCAGCAATCGCAGGACGACCACCAAGACGAATGATTTTTTCATTCTCTTGTGCAAATTTTTGTTTAGAAATTAAATCACCTTCAATAAACTTCGTATCACCAGATTTTAAGATCTTCACTTGTCTTAACATCTGAGTAAAGATAACTTCAATGTGTTTATCAGCGATGTTAACCCCTTGAGAACGGTAAACTTGTTGTACTTCAGATACTAAATAGTTATATAGTGCTTTAACACCCATGATTCTAAGTAACTCATGTGATGAAATAATACCTGTAGTTAAACGCTCACCAGCGTGAACAAAGTCACCTGCATTTACAACAGGCTCATGAGATTTATCTACAAAGTACTCTTTTACAATACCATTGTCATTGTTGCTCACAACGATACGAACTTTACCACGTAACGGTTTACCAAAACTTACATGTCCATCAATCTCTGAAATAAGAGCTGATGCTTTTGGACGACGACCTTCAAATAGTTCAGATACACGTGGAAGACCCCCTGTAATATCTGATGATTTTTGAAGTGCTTTTGGTGTTTTTGCAATAATGTCAGCAATTTTCACTTCTTGACCATCTTTAACGAATAAAGATGACTTCGGTTCAATTGCGTAACGTAATAACTCACCGTTTTCAGTAGCAAGAACAATTGTTGGTTTATACTCAGATGAGATATGGTCGTTAATCATTAAACGAGTTTTACCAGTTAACTCATCAAGTTGCTCTGTTGCTGTAGTTCCAACAATAATATCTTCATACTTAACAGTACCGCTTGCTTCAGAGATGATAGGATTTGAATATGGATCCCACTCAGCAATAACAACTGACTCATCAGATGCAGGCTTAGCAATTAAACTTGCTCCTTCAACCGCTTCATCATCTTCTGTAACAATAACAGAACCACGAGCGATATAGTGACGAACAGCCTCACGGTTATTCTCATCGATTACCGCAGCAAAAAGACCTTTCTCTTTTACTTCGTAACCAGCTTTAAGTCCTTCGAATCTCTCAAGGTAATCACCTTTAAGTAGGAAGTACTTAACAGTTCCTTGCTCTTTAGCATAGATTTTTTGTGTAACAGGTGCACCATTATCAACTAACAACTCAGATGCATACGGTACACGTGAAGGTACATTCCATCCATCTTTAATAGTTTCAACGATAGAGTCTTCAGCTGCAACATCAGAACCACTTTCGTATGGGAAGTAATATTTCCCTTCAATTTGACCGCTTACACCAGCAAGTTCATTTGGTTTAGCAATCTCATTTTTACGTAAAGAGTAACGTACTGTATCTGTACCGTTAGAGATACTTAATAACACTTCATCGTGGATAGTTTGAATATCAATTTTTCCATCAAACGGTGCTTTAATTTTTGGTTCAACAAGTAATACTGCCGCGTTACGACGGTTAGCAACGATGTTTTTACCCTCTTTGTTTTGGTAAGTTTTAAGGTTATAGTAACGGATAAAACCTTCTTTTTCAGCTACAACTTGACGCTCTTGAGCAGTTGAACTCGCAGTACCCCCAACGTGGAATGTACGAAGTGTAAGCTGTGTACCAGGCTCACCAATAGATTGAGCAGCAACAATACCAACAGCCTCACCAGGACGAACAATATGACCAGTCGCAAGGTTTACACCGTAACAAAGTGCACAGATACCATCTTCACTTTTACATGTCGTAGGTGTTCTGATATGAGCTGCTTTGATTCCAGCCTCAGCAATAACTTTTGCACTCTCTTCGTCAAGTAGTGTACCCTCTGCATAAAGGATCTCATTTGAGATTGGATCAATAACGTCATCAGCAAGAACACGACCGTTAAGTCTGTCTTCTAAAGACTCAATTAACGTATTTTGATCAGAAATATCTGTAATCTCAATACCTTCGTGAGTATGACAGTCATGCTCAACGATTTTTACGTTTTGCGCAACGTCAACAAGTTTACGTGTTAAGTAACCCGCATTCGCTGTTTTAAGAGCTGTATCGGCAAGACCTTTACGTGCACCGTGAGTTGAAATGAAGTACTCGATTACGTTTAGACCCTCTTTAAAGTTTGAAACGATCGGCGTCTCAATAATGTCACCACTTGGTTTAGCCATAAGACCACGCATACCAGCAAGCTGACGAATTTGAGCAGCAGAACCCCTCGCACCTGAATCAGCCATCATATGGATAGAGTTGAATCCATCTTTGTCACTTTGTACTAGATCCATCATCTCTGAAGCAAGTGTGTTGTTTGTATCTGTCCAAACGTCGATAATTTTATTGTATCTTTCTTGCTCAGTTAATAAACCAGCTTCGAATTGTTTTTGGATCTCAATTACACGGTTTTTAGACTCTGTAATTTTCTTCTCTTTCATGTCAGGTACACGGATATCATCAGCTGAAATTGAAACACCAGCTTCAGTAGCATGTTTGAAACCAAGGTCTTTTAATCTATCAAGGAATGATGCAGTTACACCGATACCACCATGTTTTTGTACATAGTCAACCATCTCATTGATAGCTTTTTTCTTCATTGTTCTATTCCATAAATCTGCAGGAACAAAATCTGGAAGAATTGCTTTAATTAAAAGACGACCAGCTGTTGTATGGATAATTCTTCCATCAACACGAGTTCTAACTTTTGCATGAATATCAAGCGCTTTATTCTCTAGTGCAATATTGATCTCATCAACATTAGCAAATAGTTTGTTAGAACCTTTAACACCATTTTTCTCTAAAGACAGGTAGTAAATACCAAGGACCATATCTTGTGAAGGTGTAGCAATCGCTTTACCAGAAGCAGGAAGAAGAACGTTCATAGATGCAAGCATTAGAACTTTCGCTTCAGCAATAGCCTCTGCAGATAAAGGTACGTGAACAGCCATCTGGTCACCATCGAAGTCGGCATTAAACGCCGCACAAACTAATGGGTGAAGCTGAATAGCTTTTCCATCAATTAGTTTCGGGTGGAAAGCCTGAATCGATAATTTGTGAAGTGTCGGTGCACGGTTCAGCATTACCGGATAACCGTCAACGATTTCAGCAAGACATTCCCAAACTTCGTTTGTTTTGTCTTCGATCATTTTTTTCGCAGCTTTAACTGTAGTTGCGTAACCTTTATCTTCTAACTTAGCAATAAGATGTGGCTTGAACAGTTCAAGAGCCATTTTCTTAGGTAAACCACACTCATCCATTCTAAGGTCTGGTCCAACAACGATTACAGAACGTCCAGAGAAGTCAACACGCTTACCAAGAAGGTTTTGTCTAAAACGTCCTTGCTTACCTTTAATGATCTCAGAAAGAGATTTTAGTGGACGCTTATTTGCACCTTTAACCGCATTTGCACGACGACCGTTGTCAAATAAAGCATCAACAGACTCTTGAAGCATACGTTTTTCATTTCTAACAATAATTTCAGGAGCTTCAAGTTCAACTAATCTTTTTAGACGTTGATTTCTATTGATAACACGACGATAAAGGTCATTTACGTCAGAAACCGCAAATTTTCCACCATCAAGTGATACAAGTGGTCTTAAATCTGGTGGAAGTACCGGTAAAATAGTCAGCATCATCCATGCAGGATTGTTACCACTGTTTAAGAAAGACTCAATAACTTTTAAGCGTTTATTGATAGTTTTTTTCTTAGCTTCTGAACGAGTCTCTTCGATCTCTTCTCTTAATTGATTAAATAGTTCAACTAGATCGATAGAATCTAATAGATCACGAACTACTTCACCACCCATACGAGCTTTGAAACCTAATTCACCGAATCTTTGAACAAGAGTTCTATATTGTTCCTCATTAAGTACATCGTATTTTAATACTGGTGTTTTTGCTTCAGCATCATAGTATGCCTCACCACCCTCTTCAACGATGTATGCTTCGTAGTAAAGTACACGCTCAAGGTCTTTCATTTTGATACCTAATAGTGTACCAATACGAGATGGTAATGAAGATACGTACCAAATGTGTGCTACAGGAGTTACAAGTTCAATGTGACCCATACGAGTACGACGAACTTTTGTAGATGTTACTTCAACACCACACTTCTCACATACAACACCTTTGTAACGCATCTTTTTATATTTACCACAAAGACACTCATAGTCACGAACAGGACCGAAAATTTTTGCACAGAAAAGCCCATCACGTTCTGGCTTTAATGTACGGTAGTTAATAGTTTCAGGTTTTTTTACTTCACCGTTTGACCAAGATAAAACTTTTTCAGGTGACGCAAGTCTAAACTGAAGTTGTTTAATATCCTGCGGTCTGCTATCTTCTGTTACTTCTACTGGTACTAATTTACTCATCGTCTTCTACCTCGTCCATAATCTCTACATCAAGAGCTAGTGCTTGAAGCTCTTTTGTTAATACAAATAAAGTCTCAGGAATACCAGAAGCTGGTACTGACTCACCTTTTGTAAGTGCTTTGTACGCACGTACACGACCATCAACATCATCAGATTTAATTGTAAGCATCTCTTTAAGAACTGCAGAAGCACCATATGCCTCAAGAGCCCAAACTTCCATCTCACCGAATCTTTGTCCACCAAATAGTGCTTTACCACCAACAGGCTGTTGTGTAACAAGAGAGTATGGTCCAGTTGAACGAGCATGGATTTTCTCATCAACTAAGTGGTGTAGTTTAAGAATATACATATAACCAACGTTTACACGCTCTTTAATTTGCTCACCAGTTCTACCATCGTAAAGTACAACTTTACCGTCAGTTGCCATTCTAGCTGCTTCATAAAGTTTTTCAAACTCTACAGCATTTACACCTTCAAAGATAGGTGTAGCGAATTTAACACCTTTTGCCCAGTCACGTGCATATTTTAGGAATTCATCATCATCCATAGCTGCAATTGTTTCTTTTGCATTCATAAGACCTGCAACGTCTGCAATTTCAGACATCTTAGTACGTAAATTACTTAAGAAGTCTTTTTGCTTCGCATCAAACTCAGCTTGAATTTGGTTTCCTAATTCACGACCAGCCATACCAAGGTGCATCTCTAAAATCTGACCGATATTCATACGAGAAGGTACCCCTAGTGGGTTAAGACATACATCTACACTTCTTCCATCTTCCATATACGGCATATCAACTTCAGGAACTATATTTGAAACAATACCTTTATTTCCGTGACGTCCAGCCATTTTATCACCAACTTTTAGGTGACGTTTTGTAGCGATGTAAACTTTTACATACTTAACAACACCGTTTGGAAGGATGTCATCTTTTTCTAAGATGCTTAGTTTTTCCTCATGCTCATCTCTGAAAAGACGTTTTTGCTTTTGGAAATGGTTTTTCGTTTTGTTGTATTGGTCTTGAATCTCTTCTGAGAATGCTTTTACAACATTGTTCATAGCAAAACGGTTGATTCCAGCTAAGTCATCACCGTTGATCAGATCACCAGCTTTATACTCTTTATCACCGATTTTTACATCGCTTGCCAATGGTTCGCGAGTAAGAAGTTTTGTTACGCGTAACATCTCTTCTTTATCGATCATAATAAGTCTGTCATAGTGCTCGCGCTCTAAATGATCACGTTCTTCTTTCTCAAGTTCTAATGCACGAGGGTCTTTGTCGTAACCTTTTTTAGTAAATACTTTAATGTCAACAACAACACCTTCCATTGATGGTGGACAGTAAAGTGATTTATTTACAACGTGACCAGCTTTTTCACCGAAAATAGCACGTAATAAACGCTCTTCAGGAGTAGGTTTAACTTCACCTTTTGGAGACACTTTACCAACTAAGATCATTCCACCTTTTACTTGTGTACCAATCTTAACAATACCAGATTCATCTAAGTGTGCTAACTCATCGTCACGAACGTTTGGAATATCACGAGTGATCTCTTCAACACCGTGTTTAAGTTCTCTAGCTTCTACCTCTTTTTCATAGATATGAACTGAAGTAAATGCATCTTGACGGATCAGTTTTTCAGAAATAACAATCGCATCCTCGAAGTTATAACCGTTCCAAGGCATGAATGCAACCATAGCATTTACACCAAGAGCAAGCTCACCTTGATCCATATTTGGACCGTCAGCAATAATTTGCCCTTTTTCAACCACATCACCTACATTAACAATAGGTTTTTGTGTGAAAGATGTGTTTTGGTTTGTTCTTAGGTTCTTTTGTAATGGATAGTAATCAATAAAGATTTCACCATCTTCTTCACCCATTACGTAAATGTGTTTAGCATCAGCTTTTTCAACTTTACCGCCACGCTTAGCTTTAACACACTCCCATGAATCACGAGCTACTAGTTTCTCAACACCTGTTCCTACCATTGGAGCTTGTGATTTTAATAAAGGTACCGCTTGACGCTGCATGTTCGATCCCATAAGTGCACGGTTGGCATCATCGTGCTCTAGGAATGGAATAAGTGAAGCAGCTACACCAACCACCATGCTTGAACTTAAGTCAGCATATTGACAATCGTTTGGACTTCTAAGTAAGATCTCACCATCTTGACGAACAGAGATTAGTTTTTCAACAAACTGACCATTCTCATCTAATGCATTCGAAGCAGCTGCGATCATCACACCCTCTTCTTGAGTTGCTGTTAGATAAACGATTTCATTTGTTACTTGACCGTCTTTCATAACTTTATACGGTGCTTCGATGAAACCATGCTCATTAACCTTTGCATATGATGCAAGAGTATTGATAAGACCAATATTTTGACCCTCAGGAGTCTCAATCGGACAGATACGACCGTAGTGAGTCGGGTGAACGTCACGCACTTCGAATCCAGCACGCTCTTTTACAAGACCGCCTTCACCAAGAGCAGAAAGACGACGCTTATGTGTAACCTCTGATAATGGGTTAGTTTGGTCCATAAATTGAGATAACTGACCACCTGAGAAGAACTCAATAATAGTCGATGTTATCATCTTAGAGTTGATAAGGTCGTGAGGCATAAGCTCGTTCATCGGTCCACTCATAGTAGAGAGTTTGTCACGGATAGCTTTTTGCATTTTCACTAAACCATTGTGTAACTCATTACCTAAAAGCTCACCGATAGCACGGATACGACGGTTACCTAAGTGATCTCTATCATCGATGTGACCTTGACCGTTTTTAACTTTAATAACATATTTAACAGATTCGATAATATCTTCATGTGTTAATACAGTTACGTATTCTGGAACATTTAAACCAAGTTTATGGTTCATTTTCATACGACCAACTTGTGTTAAGTCATATCTTTCAGGATCAAAGAATAATTGATTAACGAATGCGTGTGCTGCTTCTTTAGTTACTGGTTCACCAGGACGCATTACTTTGTAAATACGGATAGCAGCTAAATCATTTTCGTCTTCAATATCTTCAGTTTGTTTAAGAAGTTTTAATGAATCAGCATCAGCATTAAATGCATTGATAACAGAGCTATCAACACCTTCAGCTAAATCGTTAGCGATTTTAAATTCGCTTACACCAATTTCAACCATTTTCTTTAACTTAGACTCATCAATATGTGTCATAGTATCAAATAAAACTTCACCAGTTTCTGGATCGATAATTGGTTCAGCTAAATAACGCTCAAGTAATACCTCTAACGGATACTGTACTTCAGTTAATCCGTCTTCAATAAATTTTTGCGCTTTTTTTACAGATAATCTCTTACCTGTATTTACTAGAACTTTTCCGTTTGTATCAACTAAGTCATATCCTAAACGTCCAGAGTAGTCTGAAGGATTGAACTCAATGTTGAAGCTGTTATCTTCAATTTTAATTGTTTGAATCGGATAGAATAGTTTTAGAATATCTTGTTTTGAATAACCTAATGCTCTAAACATGATTGTTACAGGAACTTTACGACGCTTGTTAATTCTCATGTAAAGGATATCTTTTGGATCATACTCAAAATATAACCATGAACCACGATCTGGAATGATTTGACCAGTATAGATCAGTTTAGAACTTGCAGTTGTTGATTCTTCTTCTTTGAAGATAACACCTGGTGAACGGTGTAATTGGTTTACAACAACACGCTCTACACCGTTAATAATAAACGATGTTCTATCTGTCATTAAAGGAATATCACGAACAAAGATTGATTGTTCTTTAATATCTTTTACACCAAGTTTCTCTTTAGTATTTTCATCTCTGTCCCATAATACTAAACGAGTTTTCATTCTTAGGCTTACTGCATAAGTAAGTCCTCTTTCCATACATTCACGAACAGTGTATTTAGGATTAGTAACCTCAGAGCCAATATACTCTACTGTTAATCTGTTTTGTACATCATGAATTGGGAAAACAGATTGGAATACTTTTTCAATTCCACTAGCAGTTCTGTCTTTTGATTCTAACATTAAGAATTTTTCGTAAGAACTTTGTTGTAGTTGTAATAAGTTTGGTACTTCAATTTCTTGAGGAGTTTTAGAGAAGTCTACACGAAGACGGTTTCCGGAATATAAAGTGTTTAACATAGGCTACCTCGATAAGTTATTAATGAATGATTTTTACAAATCAACTATCAAATTCTAGGCGTCCCTAGACTTGAAATTTACTCTTCTATTGAGAGATTTTTTTACAGTGCTTATAAACGACATAAGGGCACTTTAATAAGAGGAGAATTCTTCCCTTACTAAAGCGCCCAAAAATTGGAGGGATCTAAGCCCTCCATAAAAAAATAAGTTAAATTATTTAACTTCTACTACTGCACCAGCTTCTTCTAATTTAGCTTTAGCTTCTTCAGCAGCTTCTTTATCTACACCTTCTTTGATTGTAGATGGTAAATTTTCACAAGCGTCTTTAGCTTCTTTTAGACCAAGACCAGTAAGCTCACGAACAACTTTAATAACACCGATTTTCTTAGCACCAGCGTCAGTAATTACTACGTTGAACTCAGTTTGCTCAGCACCACCAGCAGCACCAGCATCACCAGCTACACCAGCAACTGCTACAGGTTGAGCAGATACACCAAATTTTTCTTCGAACTCTTTTACAAGTTCAGATAATTCTAATACAGATAATCCAGAGATGAATTCTAATACATCTTCTTTAGTTACAGCCATAATTTTCTCCTATGGTATTTTTTAATTTTAAATTTTTTACTAGTTTTATCTAGACTAGTAACTAGATATTAAAAACGATTACGCTTCAGCTTCGTTTTTTTGTCTTAGCGCATCAAGACCATATACAAAGTTTGTAAGTGGTGCCATCCAAGTTGCAGCAAGCATACCAAGAAGTTCTTCACGTCCTGGAAGTTTAGCATATGCATCAATTTGTGTTGCATTAGCTGCTTCTTTATCTAAGTAACCAGCTTTAACAACTAATTTCTCATTGTTTTTAGCGAAATCAGCAGCAACTTTTGGAGCATTAATAACTTCGTTTGACCAAATAAAGATATTTGTATCTTTTAGTTCAACACCTGTCATACCTGCTTTTTCTAAAGCGATAGCTGCTAAAGTATTTTTAACAACCTGAACACTTGCGTCTTTAGCACGAGCAGCTTTTCTTAAATCTTCTAATTCAGAAACTGTTAAACCTTTGTAGTCACAAATAACTACGGCAGTAGTCTCAGCAAAAGAGTTAGAAAGTTGCTCAATAACTTCAGCTTTTTTAGACTTAAGCATAAATTTCTCCTTTCCCAGACATAACTTCAAGTGGGGTAGAAAGGACTTTTTAAGCCAACCTATTGGTTTTACGGCCCCCTACTGTCTTTAGTCCAAGTAATTCAGATTCCCATCGAAAAATGAAAATCTTTACTTTAAGATGAATCATCTCAAAATAAAAACTTTCAAAACTTACCGAGAATAATTCTCGGAAGTTTATATTATACTATTTTGTATCTAAAAGTTCAGCTATATCAAGTTTAAGAGCTGGTGACATAGTTAAACTAAGTGCAGCATTTTTGATGTAGCGACCTTTTGAAGAAGCTGGTTTTTGTTTATTAATAGCTTTTACAAAAGTAGAAAGGTTTTCAGCAATTTTATCAGCATCGAAACTTACTTTACCGATACCAGCGTGAATATTACCCTTTTTATCAACTCTGAAGTTTACTTGACCACCTTTAACATTGTTAACAGCAGTAGCAACATCTGGAGTTACAGTACCAGTTTTAGGGTTTGGCATTAAACCTTTTGGTCCAAGAATACGACCTACTTGACCAACTAGACCCATACAATCTGGTGCAGCAACAACGATATCGAAATCGATGTTACCCTCTTTAATTTGTGCAACTAGCTCATCAGTACCAACAATGTCAGCACCAGCAGCTTTAGCCTCATCAGCTTTTGCACCTTTAGCAAATACTGCAACACGTACAGTTTTACCAGTACCATGTGGAAGAACGATCGCACCACGTACCATTTGGTCAGCGTGACGTGGATCAACATTTAAATTCATCGCAATTTCAACAGTTTCGTCGAATTTTGCACTTTTTAGCTCTTTTACAGTTGAAGAAGCTTCACTAATTGTGTAAGCTTTAGAGCTGTCAACTTTTTCTAATAATTGCTTATATCTTTTGCTCATAACAAATTTCTCCGCATTTAAAATTCTGCCACACAATTTTAAATCATTGTGGTCGATGATTATTTATTTTTTTGTGATTACTCAGTAATCTCGATACCCATTGAACGAGCTTGACCAGCAATAGTGTTTGCTGCCATTTCTCTATCATCAGTGTTAAGATCTTCGATTTTTTGATCAACGATCTCCATTAGTTTTTCACGAGTGATTTTAGCCACTTTGTTTTTAAGTGGATTGTCACTACCTTTTTTGATTCCAGCTGCTTTCATTAATAATGCAGATGCAGGTGGTTGTTTAGTTGTAAATGTAAAACTTCTGTCTGTATATACAGTGATAATAGTTGGAACTTTGAATCCCATTTTATCTTTAGTTTTTTCATTGAAAGCTTTACAGAATTCCATGATGTTAACACCACGTTGTCCTAAAGCAGGTCCTACCGGTGGTGCAGGGTTAGCTGCACCGGCTTGAATTTGAAGCTTGATATAGCCAGCAACTTTTTTTGCCATGTTTCTTCCTTTTTATGAATTTAAATTATTTTTTCAACTTGAGTATAAGAGATATCTACAGGAGTAGCTCTACCAAAAATTGAAACGTTCAGTTTTAGAGTTCCATGCTCTAAGTCGTATTCATCCACAGTACCTGTGAAGTTTGCAAACGGTCCATCAATAATACGTACAGTTTCACCATTATCGAAGAATACCTTCGGTTTAGGAGCTTGACGATTATTTACACGATCTAAGATAACTTGAATGTCATGCTCACTTAGAGGTGTTGGACGGTTTCCTTCTCCAATAAACCCTGATACTTTAGGGATAGATTGAATCATATGTTGAATTTCTGTATTTAGATCAATTTTAGCAAATACATATCCGCTATAAAGAGATCTCTCAGAAACTTTTTTCTTTCCATCTTTTACTTCAATAACATCTTCAGTTGGAACAATTACCTCAGTAATATGTTCTTGGAGTCCATACTCTTCAATCATATTGAAGATAGCATCTCTAACTGCTCTATCACTTCCATAAGTCTGGATCGAGTACCATTGATGTGCCATAACTTACTCCTTAACCTAAGATTGCTGAAACTACAGATGACATAAGTAGGTCAACTAAAGCCAAAAATGCAGCTACCACTGAAACAACAACGATAACAGCAATATAAGCTTGTTTTACCTGTCCTTTTGTAGGAAAGATAACTTTACTTAATTCTAATTTTGCATTCTGGATATGTTTACCTAACTTCATATGCTCTTTCCATCATCTTAAAATATCATTTATTATAAATTTTGCTCGAAAGCAAAACTAATAATAAATATAGGTGGCAGGCGTGGAGGGACTCGAACCCCCAACACCCGGATTTGGAATCCGGTGCTCTACCATTGGAGCTACACGCCTATCTAAAGAGAAAAAACTGAATTACAGTTTCATCTCTTTGTGTACTGTATGCTCTTTACAGAATTTACAGTATTTTCTTACTGAAAATTTTTCAGTATGAGTTTTTTTGTTTTTAGTTGTGTGATAGTTACGTCTAGTACACTTTTCACAACCTAAGTGAATTGCTTCTCTCATGTTTTTAAACCTTTAAATTGGTTCAAGGTAATTCGCAAAAGCGAATTACGCAAGAATCTCAGCTACAACACCAGCACCAACTGTTCTACCACCTTCACGGATAGCGAACTTAGTACCTTTTTCCATTGCAATTGGATTGATTAGTTCTGCAGTGATAGTTACGTTATCACCTGGCATAACCATTTCAGTACCTTCTGGTAAAGTGATAGCACCAGTTACGTCTGTTGTACGTACATAGAATTGTGGACGGTAACCATTGAAGAATGGAGTATGACGACCACCTTCGTCTTTACTTAATACGTAGATCTCAGCTGTAAATTTAGTATGTGGAGTAATAGTACCTGGCTTACAAAGTACTTGACCACGCTCAACTTCGTCTTTAGCAATACCACGGATAAGGATACCACAGTTATCACCAGCTTCACCTTGCTCCATCTCTTTACGGAACATTTCAACACCTGTTACAGTTGTTTTTTGAGTGTCACGGATACCAACGATCTCAACCTCTTCACCAACTTTAATAACACCACGCTCGATACGTCCAGTAACAACTGTACCACGACCAGAAATTGAGAACACATCTTCAACTGGCATTAAGAAATCTTTATCTGTTTCACGAGCTGGTTCTGGGATGTAAGCATCTACTTCAGCCATAAGTTTGATAATTTTTTGTGACCACTCACCAAGAGTACCAGTTTTTGCTTCTTCAAGAGCTTTAAGAGCTGAACCAGCTACGATTGGAGTATCGTCACCTGGGAAATCGTATTGATCAAGAAGTTCACGAATTTCCATTTCAACTAATTCCATTAACTCTTCATCATCAACCATATCTTCTTTGTTCATGAAAACAACGATGTATGGTACACCTACTTGTTTTGAAAGAAGGATGTGCTCACGAGTTTGTGGCATCGGGCCGTCCGCAGCAGAAACAACAAGAATAGCACCGTCCATTTGAGCAGCACCTGTAATCATGTTTTTAACGTAGTCCGCGTGACCTGGACAGTCAACGTGTGCATAGTGACGTGTATCAGTTTCGTACTCAAGGTGTGAAGTAGCGATTGTAATACCACGCTCTCTTTCTTCTGGTGCGTTATCGATTTGATCATAATCCATCATTTTTGCACCATTACTAACTGCTAATACTGCTGTAATAGCTGCTGTTAGTGTAGTTTTACCGTGGTCAACGTGACCGATAGTACCAATGTTAACGTGCGGTTTCGTACGTTCGAACTTTTCTTTTGCCATAGTGTCCTCCGACCTTAAATTGTGAATTGAAATGGAATTATATCCAAAAATCATTCAATTATTTCTTAAACTATTTAAATACAACTTTGCTGGAGCTTATGATGGGAATTGAACCCACGCC
>JBFEUD010000032.1:0-13824 GCA_041547625.1 Sulfurimonas sp. | reverse complement strand
GTAATTTCATCATACCCACCCTCATCTAATGCATTTACACGTACTACCAGTTTTTTATTACACTTTTGCAGTCGTGACAAGAAAATAGCACATAAAGCAAGTGCAAACGGCTTTTCCTCTTTACTCACTCCATCTTCAAGATTTAACATAATACAATCTGCTTCAAGCGATTCTATTTTTGATAGATGTTTTATGTTGTTGCATGAAAGCATCAATACCGAACGAAATTTTTTTGTTTTATTGAGTTCTCTAAATTGTGGTTTTGCTAACGCATCTAATGCTGCTAAATCTCTGCGCTCGTATGCATCTATTATCTCATTTAACATCTTTTTTCTCTTTTTTATCGTTTCTGTGTAGATATCTGTACAATGCCTGAATCTCACTATCTGTTAAAAAATATCTAGGCATTCCACGTTTTCTTTTATCCAGTTCTCTTGCAAATTTATCATAAGAAATCTCATTTATTTTAGGGCCTGTAAATGCTTTTTCTTTCCCTTTATGAACATATTTTGCAATCAAACGCCCTTCACCATTTTCTCCATGACATTTATGACATCCTATTCCTCTTGGATTTTTATAAAGAGATGATGCGTATTCCATTGGAGTGATGAATGTACTCTCGCAAAACAGAGAACTTGCAAGGGTAAAAAAGAGTATATATTTCATTATTAGCCTAATATTATTTTAAAAAGGTATAATAACAAAAAATTTATTTATGGGGTTTAAATGCAGTTATTAGATGGTAAAGCTCTCTCAAAAAAAATAGAACAAAAAGTTAGTGATGAAGTAAAAGAATTAAAATCTACATGTGGATGTACACCGGGACTGGCTGTTGTACTTGTTGGTCAAGATCCTGCAAGTGCTGCTTATGTCAACATGAAGAAAAAAGCGTGTGACAGAGTCGGTTTTTACTCTATTACTCATGAAATGCCTGAAACAATCTCTCAAGAAGCGATTGAAAAAACTATAATTGGCCTAAATAACGATTCAAATGTAGACGGAATCTTAATTCAGCTTCCGCTTCCAAGCCATATAGACACTACTAAACTTTTAGAGCTTGTTGATCCGGCAAAAGATGTAGATGGTTTTCATCCATATAATGTCGGTCGTCTAGTAACAAACCTTGACGGTTTTGTACCATGTACGCCACTTGGTGTTATGGAACTTTTAAATGAATACGACATAGATGTAAAAGGTAAAAACTGTGTAGTAGTCGGAGCTTCAAATATTGTTGGAAAACCCATGGCTGCACTACTTTTAAATGCAGATGCTACAGTTGAAATTTGTCATATATTTACAGACGATCTAAAAAAACACACACTCAATGCAGATATCGTTTTATGCGGTGTTGGTGTAATTAACCTTATCACAGAAGATATGGTAAAAGATGATGTAATTATCGTTGACATTGGTGTAAGCAGAACTCCAGAGGGGAAACTTGTCGGTGATGTTGACTTTGAAAACGTAAGCAAAAAAAGCTCATACATTACACCTAGCCCTGGTGGTGTTGGACCGATGACAATTGCAATGCTTCTAAGCAATACTTTAAAAGCAGCGAAAATCAATGCTAAAAAACTAGCTGAAGCAAAATAGTATGAAAAACTTCCTATTTAAAGCATATAAATTTTCAAACTCATGGACAGGCACTATCATCATAGTTCTGTTTGTGATATTTTTTATCGCTCAAGCATTTAGAATCCCAAGTGGGAGTATGAAAGACTCTCTTTTAATCGGAGACCATCTATTTGGGAAAAAATTTGCTTACGGTATCCCAATGCCGCATATCCCATTTTTAGAAGTCTCTATTATGCCTTGGAGTGACGATCTAAAACTAATTGACGGTGATAAACCAAAACGTGGGGACATTGTTATCTTCCGCCCTCCAAAAAATACAAAAACACACTTTGTAAAGCGTTGTGTAGCCCTGCCTGGCGATCAGCTTTTTGTACAAAACAAAGATCTCTACTTGCATCCGCATGAAGGGAATGAATGGATCAAAGAAAATTACCAAGGGTATACAATAGTCGAGTTTGATGACAAGCTATGGATTGTTAATCCATATATGAAAGAGCATAAAGGTATTCATCATGATGATAAAATGGCGTATGACTCTTTTACAATTGTAGATCTTAACGGTCAAATCAAAAGATCTATAAAAGCGGGTGAGCTCACTTCTATCAAACCTAAACCTGATGAAAGAATTGCACCGACTCGTCTTTTAATCCCACCTGTATTCAATACACCAATGATTACTGTTGAAGAGGGTCATTACTTTATGATGGGTGATAACCGTGATCACTCAAACGACAGCCGTTTTTGGGGTTCTGTACCGTATGAAAACATTGAAGGCACACCTTGGTTTATCTACTTCTCAATCGATAAAAACTGGGAGATCAGATGGGATCGTATAGGTAAGACACCAACGGACTTAGAACAGTCTCCTTATATTGACAGAGCTATTAAAGAAAGAGAAGAGCAAGACAAAGATTACTATGGACTTACTTGATTTTTTAAAAATTGGTGCAGCTGTTTTAGCACTTGCTATAGCAATTATCGGTCATGAAATCATGCATGGCTGGGTTGCGTATATGTACGGTGATTCAACTGCAAAAAACGCCGGTCGTTTAACAATCAATCCAATTTCACACATTGATCTAATCGGGACCATCTTAGTTCCTATGATGATGTATTTTCTACCTATACTGCTTGGCGGTGAAAGCGGATTTTTATTTGGCTGGGCGAAACCTGTTCCAATCAATACACTGACTGTAATCAATCGCGGCGGCTATAATGCTGCTATGCAGGTTGATTTGGCAGGAATTGTATATAACTTTACATTAGCAGCATTGGCGGCAATAGCACTCACAGCTATGCACGCACCGACAACAGCTGACGGCATAGAATATATATTTGTATATCTGCTTGCTATGCAGCTGCTTATTATTAATGTGGTTTTAGGAGTATTTAACCTACTCCCTATTCCACAATTTGATGGTGCACACTTTTTAGCACATCTTGCTTTAAAGTTTAAAAAAATTGAAATTGCAGAATTCTTCTATAAAAATGAGAGATATGGCATAATTATAATACTTATTATTTTGATGACGCCTCTGCATCAATATCTTATATTATGGCCGGTGCAAACTATTATCGGTTTATTATTATCTTAAAAAGGGAAAAAAAGTATGAAATTTTACGTAGCAACAGACCATGCAGGAATCGATTTGAAAAACTGGACGGTTGAATTTTTAAAAGAGAAAGGTCACGAAGTTGTTGATCTTGGACCGTTTTCAAAAGACAGAGTTGATTATCCTGATTATGCACACAAAGTTGCGACTAGTGTTTTAGAAGACTCGGGAAGCCAAGGAATCTTAATCTGCGGTAGCGGTATCGGTATGAGTATGGCGGCAAACCGCCATGCAGGCATTCGTGCTGCACTTTGTCACGATGCATACACTGCAATGGTAGCACGTGGTCATAATGATGCAAATGTACTTTGTTTCGGGGAAAGAATAGTAGGTCTTGGCGTTGCTGAATCTATTATCAACTCTTGGTTAGAAAGTGGTTTTGACGGTGGTAGACACTGTGGACGTGTTGAAAAAATAGAGCTATAAGGAAAAAATATGTTTTGGGAATGGTCACTTTTAACTATCCTTTCGCTTGTTTCTATATATCTTTTCGTAAAGATGTTCTACTTCAAAAGTATTACAAACAAAGAGCAGCGTAGTAATGATCTTATGAAACTCACGCTTCAAGAAGCAGAGATTCTAATAAGAAAATATCAAATCCAGCTGCAGCGTGCACTTGGAAATGTTGATATCTTGACAGAAGAGTTATCGAAACTGAGAAACGAACTCAAAGTACTTAAACAAAGAAACTCAAAACATAGACAAGAAGTTGATAGACTCAATTCTAAGATTAGAGCCCTTGAGGGTCGTATAGACGCATTACTGTAAGGATGGAAAAAATGATTACATTAAGTCAAACAGAAAAAAAGATTTTGGAAAACGCAATTAGAGACATTAAAGATTTTCCACATGCTGGAGTTGTTTTTAAAGATATCACTACCCTTTTGAACAATAAAGAAGCATATGGCGTACTAATGAATCACCTTTATCACAGATATAAAGCATTAAATCTTGACTATATTGCAGGTATCGATGCCCGTGGTTTTATCTTTGGTGCGGCTTTAGCACAAATGCTTGGAATCGGTTTTGTTCCTATCAGAAAAAAAGGAAAACTTCCATATACGACAATCTCTCAAAAGTATTCTTTAGAATACGGTGTTGACGAGATTGAAGTACATATTGATGCTTTCGGTGACACGAAAGGTGCTAAAGTTCTTGTAATAGATGATCTGATTGCGACTGGCGGTACTGCAAGCGCTGCGGCAACTCTTGTAAATCAAACAGGTGCTCAGTGTGTGGAATGTTGTTTCATTATTGGTCTAACATTTTTAGACGGAATGAAAAATTTAAAAGAAATTACAAACGTTTACAGCGTTATAGAGGTTAATTAATGTATATACCAACTGCTTCAAAATACGATCCTGATGAAAAGGGCCACTTTGGTATTTTTGGTGGGCGTTATGTTCCAGAAACACTTATGCCTGCACTTTTAAAGCTACGTGAAGAGTATGACCAAATTCGTTTTGACAAAGACTTCTGGGCTGAAGTTGATTACTATCTAAAAGATTATGTAGGTCGTCCTTCTCCACTTTACTTTGCAGAAAACATATCTAAAGAACTAGGTGCTAAAATTTATTTAAAACGTGAGGATCTTAACCATACCGGTGCACACAAAGTTAATAATGTTATTGCACAAGGATTAATGGCAAAACGTCTTGGATATACAAAGGTAATCGCTGAAACAGGTGCAGGACAGCACGGTGTTGCAACAGCTACAATCGCAGCACTCTTAGGTCTGGAATGTGAAATCTTTATGGGTGCAAAAGATGTTGAACGTCAAGAGTTAAATGTTTTTCGTATGAAACTGCTTGGTGCTAAAGTAAATGCTGTAGAGAGTGGAAGCCGTACATTAAAAGATGCAATGAATGATGCTATTCGCCACTGGGTAACAAATGCTCGTGATACATTCTACATCATTGGAACTGTAGCAGGTCCTCACCCATATCCATTAATGGTACGTGACTTTCAAGCAATTATTGGATGGGAAGCAAGACATCAAATACTGGAAAAAGAAAACCGTCTTCCTGATCATGTTATTGCATGTATAGGTGGTGGAAGTAATGCGATCGGTATGTTTCAACACTTTTTAGAAGATGAAGGTGTTGAGTGTATCGGTATTGAAGCCGGTGGTCTTGGAATTGATGATAAAAATGGTTGTTCTTTGAAAAAAGGTCGTCCGGGTGTACTTCACGGTCAAATGAGCTACCTGCTTCAAGATGAAGACGGACAAGTTTTAGAAGCACACTCTATCTCTGCTGGACTCGATTATCCTGGAATCGGTCCTGAACACGCTTTTCATAATGACAATGAAAGTGTAAAATATGATTTTATTACTGATCAAGAAGCACTTGATGCATTTGTATGGCTCTCTCGTAAAGAGGGAATCATTCCGGCCTTTGAATCTTCTCATGCAGTGGCTTATCTAAAGAAACTGCCGGATATTAAAGATAAACTTATTATTGTGAACCTTTCGGGTCGCGGTGATAAAGATATGATCCAGGCAAAAGAAATACTTAATTTTGACTAGGATATATACATAGGATAACTATTATGTTAGAAAATTTCTTACATACGCCTTGGATTGAACTTGTACTTGTTATTATCGCGGGCTTTTTAATTGGTCTTGAGATCAAAGCACACCGAAGAAATAACGAGCTAAAAAAAGAGATAGGCAGTGTAAGAACTTTTACATTTATCGCCCTCATAGGCTACATATTTGCCAAAACAGATATCTTTTTATATATGGTCGGTTATCTAGCTATCGTAATACACTTTTCTATTTTTTACTATTTTAAACTCAAAGACAAATACAGCAGTATTAGTATCTTTCTCCTTTTTACCCTGGTATATAGTTTTGGCATAGTAGTTGTCAAATACAGTATATGGTTTTTACTTATCATTTTTGTTGTTGTCGTATTTATCTACAATCTCAATAGACGTCTAGAACACTTCTATACTATTTTTGAAGCAAATGAGGTAGAAACTTTTGCCAAACTACTTCTGGTTAGCGGTGTTATTCTACCTTTATTGCCACATGAGCAAATTGCAGATTTTATTCCAATCTCATACTTTAAGATATGGCTTGCAGTTGTAATAGTATCTTTATTTTCATATGTCGGATATATTCTTAAAAAATATCTTTTCCATGAGAAAGGATATCTTTTAGCAGGTATATTAGGTGGTATCTACTCTAGTACAGCAACAACTGTAGTATTAGCAAAAAAAGCTTCTAATAACGCAACACCATATCTTTTTACATCTGCAATTGTAATAGCGACTGCCTTGATGTATTTTAGACTTATAGGTATAGCCTTTGCATTTAATGTAAATATTGCTTATAAACTTATCCTGCCCTACTCTTTACTTGTACTACTGAGTATAATTATCGTTGCTATTTTATACCATCGTTCAAAAAATGACAGAAGCAAAATAATAGAAGAAAACGGAGATAAAAACCCCCTAGAATTAAGTACAGCCTTTTTCTTTGCTATACTTTTCTTACTAATGGTTACCGTAACTCATTTTGTTCTCAATACTTACGGGGAAATGGGACTAAACATGTTGTCATTTATCGTTGGTTTTACAGATACTGATCCTTTTGTTTTATCTATCTTATCTTCAAAGTTTGATATCACTATCGACAGTGCCGCAACAGCAATTTTAATTGCATCGGGAAGCAACAATATTTTAAAAGCATTTTCTGCATATTTTTTTGCTAGAAACAAAACAGGAGTTTTAAGTGCCTCAATCCTTATTTTACTAGGTGCATTAACTATTATTTCAGGATTTATAATATAAAAATCTATTCATAAAGGAAAAAAATGAAAATCGAATTAGTAACACAAATAAAATCAGATGTACATGTAGAGTTCATGACAAAAAAAGATGTTGCAAAACATCAATTGAAAAAGACACTCAAAAAAGCTAATTTTGAAGCTGCTCAAGACAGTGTATGTTTTTTATACGGTCAAGATCTTTTAGTAGTTGGTACTGAAGATCAAACTCCTGAAAACATCAGAACTGCAACTGCTAGTGCTATCAAAGCTCTAAAAGCTTCTAATGCAAAGTCTGCATCATTCAATGTAGAAAAAGAGAGTATGAAAGCGATTATTGAAGGGGTTATTTTAGGCGGTTATGAATTTAACAGATATAAGTCTGAACCTAAAAAAGCAACTTTAAAAAGAATCGATCTTATATGTAAAGACATCAAAGCTCTTATGAAAGACTTTGAAGAAGCAGTAATCGTTGCAGAAGCAACTTGTTTTACACGTGATATCGTTAATACTATCCCTGAAGATATCCATCCTGAAACATTAGCTAAGCTTGCACGCGAACTTGCAAAAGAGAATGCTTTAGAGTGTAATATTTTAGGGGAAAAAGCACTTAAAAAAGAAAGATGTGGAGCAATGTTGGCAGTAGGTCGTGCATCTCGCCATGAGTCACAACTGATTCACCTTGCATACAAGCCAAAGAAAAAAGCTAAAAAAGTTATAACACTTGTAGGAAAAGGTTTAACATACGATTCTGGTGGACTTAGTCTAAAACCAGGTACATCAATGGTAACAATGAAAATGGACAAAGCTGGTGCCTGTGCAGTTCTTGGTATTATCAAAGCTGTAAGTGAATTAAAACTTGACGTAGAAGTGCATGCTTTTGTAGGTGCAGTTGAAAATATGATCGGCGGTGATGCTTATAAACCTGATGATGTACTGGTAAGCAGAAGCGGTAAAACAATTGAAGTAAGAAATACTGATGCTGAAGGTCGTTTAGTACTTGTAGACGTATTAGACTATGCTCAAGAGAAAGTAAAAGCTGATTATATCTTTGATTTTGCAACACTTACAGGTGCTTGTATGGTGGCTCTTGGTCAATATACTACAGGTGTAATGGGTAATTCTCACAAGTTAAAACACAAGTTCTATGAAGCTGCAAACAATTCTGGAGAATTAATTGGAACTCTTCCATTTAATAAACACCTTAGAAAACAGCTAAAAAGTGAAATTGCTGATATCTGTAATATCTCAAACAAACCTTATGGTGGTGCTATTACAGCTGGACTTTTTCTAGATAACTTCATCAAAGAGGAAAATAAAGATAAATGGCTTCACTTTGACATCGCAGGAAGTGCATATACTGAATCACCTTGGGATGTAAACACTTACGGTGGAACAGGTGCAGGTGTAAGAATGATGAGTGAGTTTATCAAATCACTCTAATATAGCAGATGGAAGTATTAAGCTTCCATCTCACTAGCTAAAGTTTTTGCATGTTGCAGGGCTCTTGGGAAAGTCTTATGCATATTCCTCTCTCCTATAATACTTACAATCTTATTTTTCTCCAGATCGCCAAAGACTTCATCATTAGTTCCAGAAGTTAAAATCGTTGTACCACTTTCTCTTAAAAGTGATAATGTTTCTTTAAAGTTATGCAATGCCGTTGCATCGATAAAATTAACGTAACGCATACGAAGAATCAAGATATCACAAGCTACACCACTCTCTTGAATCTGTTGTGCGTACTGTTTTGCCGAAGCAAAAAACAGAGGCCCCCCAATCTCATATACCGCTATACAAGATGGCAAGTTAGCATAATTATCTATATCATCCGGATCATCACTCTGAACAAACTTTTTACCATCAACATTTGCCATACGTTTCATAAACAAAAGTGCTGCCAGAACAATGCCTACCTGAATAGCAACAGTCAAATCAACAACAACAGTCAAAATAAAAGTTGTTAAGAGTATTATATAGTCGTATGGCGAACCTCTGAGAATTGAGAAAAATGACTTATATTCACTCATATTAAATGAAACTACAATCAGTATCCCCGCTAACACTGCCATTGGGATTAATTTTGCATAATCTATAAAAAACAGCATGATGAACAACAATACAACAGCATGTGTTATCCCTGCTATAGGTGTACGTCCACCATTTTTTACATTTGTTGCCGTTCTGGCAATGGCACCCGTTGCAGCTATCCCTCCGAAAAACGGTGTCACTATATTAGCAACACCCTGAGCAATAAGCTCTGTATTTGAGCGGTGTTTGCATCCTGTCATACCGTCAGCTACAACGGCAGAAAGAAGAGACTCAACCCCACCTAAAAGTGCTATGACAAGAGCTGGAACAATATATGTCGTTAAATTACTCCACTCAAAATGCGGTAGTGAAATCTGAATATCTCCATTAATATTTCCAAAAAAAGTTTCAATTGTCGTAACAGGAAATTCAAAAACACTTACTACGATAGTAAGTACTATGATTGCTATAAATGAACCCGGAATTTTAGTCGTGATATATTTTGAATATATACTAATGAGTATCGTTGCAACCGTTATAGTAATGGCGTAGATATTTAGAGTATCTAAATTTTGAAAATATGCAGCCCATTTAGCAAAAAATTCGGATGGCAGATTTTCTATATTTAAACCAAGTGCATCTTTAATTTGTGTCGAGAAAATAACAACGGCGATTCCACTTGTGAAACCTACGATCAAAGGTTGAGGAAAATAACGCAGCAAACTGCCAAAACGTAATATACCGAAGATAATTAAAATAATCCCCGCCATGATAGTTGAGATCAAAAGACCGTCATAGCCGTATTCTTGAACAATCGCATAAAGTATAACTATAAATGCACCTGTTGGTCCACCGATCTGAACCCTGCTCCCACCTAAAAATGAGATCAAGAATCCTGCTACAACTGCGGTAATTATCCCTTTTTCAGGCGAAACTCCAGAAGCTACGGCAAATGCAATTGCAAGCGGTAATGCTACAATACCTACAATGACACCTGCCATCATATCTGCAAAAATCTGCTCTTTGGGGATACCTTGTTTTAAAAGTGTAAAGAATTTTGGAGCAAATAGATTTGCCACTATATCATTCTCCTAGTAAAAGATAAGGCGAATTATATAGTAAAAATTATTAAAAATTATTATTTTTCAACTTCTCTTTGCAAGTGTGATTCAACCGATTTAATTTTTGTTTTGAGCCTATTTTTATCACTGTGTCTGATATCAAATTTTAGAGAGCTATACACTCTCTCACAATCTTTTACCTGCTCGTAAGCAAGCTCTATCACATCTAATGCTTCTCTCATTGTTTCAGTCTCTACAATCGTTCCCATAGGAGTAAGTTTATATGTAACCCCACTCTTGTCAATTGCATCTATTATCTTTGCTACTTGTTTTGAAACAGATGAACCTTCACGACAATTATCACTCGTTGGAAACATTGCAAATTCCAGAAGTACACTCATATATTTTTCCTTCAAATTTTTTGTGTCACTATAGCACAGGTAGATTAAAATATTTTTCAAAAAACAAATTAAATTTCAGTAGGACAATATGTATGTTGTTCTTTTAATAATTTTACAAAAGAGTCTGCATCTAAAGCTTTTGAACAATAAAAACCTTGAAAAAAGTCACACTGCTGTTGAAATAAAAACATATATTGTTCATATGTCTCTACACCTTCTGCAACCACTTTTAAATCGAACCTTTTTGCTATATTTAAAATAGTTTCTACCAACTCTTTATCCTCAGAATCTACTTCTATATCTTTTATAAATTCTCGGTCAATTTTAAGTGTATTAAATGGTAATTTTTTTAAATAAGAAAGTGATGAATACCCTGTTCCAAAATCATCAATAGATAATCTTATGCCAAGGGAACGAAGTTCCAGCATCTTTTGTTTTGCTTGCTCGAAATTATCAATGACAAGTGATTCCACAAGCTCTACTTCTACATCTGCAGGTTCTATATTACTCTTCTTTATTGCTTTTTTAAGATTTGTGACAAAATCTACACAATTAAACTGACGTATACTTACATTGATGGCAATTTTTTGTAATGACGTCTCATTTGCAAACTGTTTTTTCCATGCTACAAACTCCTCAAAAGCTTTTTGCATTACAAAATTTCCTATCTGTATAATCAACATACTCTCTTCTGCTATAGGAATATATTCCTCCGGAGAGACATTAGCAAATTCTTTTGAATTCCAACGCAACAGAGCTTCTGCTCCAATAACTTTTCCACTTATAACCTCGACTATAGGTTGATAATATACTTCTAATTCCCCGTTTTGCAAACTATTTTTTAACGCATTCTCAAGTTCAATTCTTCTTTTTATCCAACTGTCCATTTCTTTTTCATAAAAACGGCTTATCCCTCTTCCATCTTTTTTTGCTTGATACATAGCTAAATCCGCATGTTTTAAAACATCATCTGCAGTTTCATCTTCAGAACTTATCAATGATATACCCATGCTTGTAGAGACATTAAATTGATGCCCTTCAATCACTATAGTTGTTTCTAAACTATCATATATTTTTTTAGCGACTTGTTCAGCTTTTTTTGCTGCAGTTTTTCGCTCTAAAGATAAATCTGGCAATAAGACTACAAACTCGTCACCCCCTAGTCGAGCTACAGTATCTTGTTCACGAACTATTCTATTTAATGTATGTGCTATTTTAATTAAAAGCTTATCACCGATATCATGTCCAAGTAAATCGTTTATGTGTTTAAAATGGTCTAAATCTAAAAACAATACGGCAAAAATAATATTATGACGTTGATAACGGAGCACTTCATGTTTTATTTGTTCATGTAGCGTTAAACGGTTTGGTATATCAGTCAGTATGTCATACTTTGCCTGCCTTTCTATCTTTTGTTGGGCTTCCATTTTCTCTGTAACGTTGTTGACAATACCGATCCCTCCGATCACTTTTCCTTCAGCGTTACGCATAGGGGAAGTTTGCAGACTAATATAAATATCTTTTTTCAAATAATTTAATATATACTTTCCTTCATATGAGCCATTCCTATTTTCAAGAACGGCTTTAAGTGCTGGTAAAATTCTCCGATCTAGAACATTATGTAAATTTAGACCTATCAATCTTTCTCTAGGTATTTCAAAAAAATCAATAAGCTTTTGATTTACTTCTCTTATTACGAGATGCTCATCATAAAAGAAAAATCCTACAGGCGCACCTTTGAAAATAACTTCAAAACGTTCTTCAGAGACACTAAATTTTTCTTTTTCTTGCTCATAGAGTTGATTCATTTTAAAGAACTCTTGATAATTTGTATAAAATTTATTTCCAATTCCTATTAAAAGTCCCATATATAAACTCATCAGTATTCCCATCGCCGTATATAATTGCGTATTTTGTAAAAAAAGTACGATGATAAGTGGACCTAAAAACATAATCAAATAAATTTGTATGGCTCTTGGAAATGATGAAAATGAACTTAATGCTCCTGCACTTAAAGCTGTATAAACAATAATAATGGCTGCTTGAACCATGTAGTTTTGATTAGAAAAAAATAAAATAGGAGGAATAGCCCATATAATATTTGATATGATTAATGTATGCAAAAAAAACTTTTTCCATTTTTGCCGTGAGTAGCGCATTGGATTATTTTGATATCGTTGTGACATCACATATCTATATAAAGATATAGTAAAAACAAATTCAATCCAGATTCCAAGTTGAATTTTATTGACATATGGATATAAAATAAATGCTAAAACGATAGCATTTATAAAAGTAAATATTGATGAAATTTTCAATTGTTTATATACAATATCAACTAGCTGTGTATAAAAAGCTTCTCTTTCATCTAACATATTTTTTTCCTTCTTAGAATCACTTGATTATTACCTTTAAATAATCCAATAGTTCTTTTTTTGCATTCTTCACTTCAGTTGTGTAAAAATTATAAAAAGTTTTGTAGTCTTCCTCTCTAAATCTTTTCTTCTTACTTTTTATCAACTTTAAACGAGTAACATTGTCCTGTAGATTTCCAAAAAGATCCTGCATCGTTTTAAATTTATCTAATTCCTGTAAAAAATCGGTCTCAGTTGTAAAAAGTTCATCATAATACTCTGATGCATAACGAAGCAGTTTCAGCTCTTTTCGCAAAGTATGTAGCTCTTTAAAGTCACTTTCTTGATCAATAATAGCATATTTATCTAAAAACTTTTTTCGTATCGCTTTCAGTACTCTTAATGCACTCTCATCTTCAATATCTATGACAGCAAACTTTTTTTTCTGTACTAAAGAATTAAGTTGAGCATAGTTTTTTTTATGTTTTTTACTACAAAGAAGTTTACACATCAATTTTGTTCTTTTTCTGTCAAAGATATTATATAAAACAGCTTTTGCTTCCTGATCGCAAGAAAGCTTTTGAATTTGAATTAAAAAGAGATCCAGATCACGAATAATGGAAGTTGGCTGTAAAAGGTTTTTCAAAAACTTCTGCATCTTTTTTTTCTGTTTTTGGTCATAAAGATATCCATATACATATAGATATGCCTGCATTTTACGGATAGCTATGCGATACTTATGCAAAATTTCGCTATCGCTGTGAATATCCAGTTTTTTGTATAGCTTTGCCAGTACTAGGAGGTTTTTTTGAAAGCCTTTTTCTATTTTCATATATGCACTCCCTTAGCAAATACTATATCTCAATAGTAAAACTATTTAAACTGTTCGATCAATTCATCAACTTTTAGTGGTTTTGAAAAGAAAAATCCCTGCCCAATATCACACTTCTTTTTCCTTAAAAAATCTTCCTGTACTTGCGTTTCTATCCCCTCTGCTACAACTGAGTAGTTCAAAG
>JBFEUD010000031.1:0-13982 GCA_041547625.1 Sulfurimonas sp. | reverse complement strand
AACTTTGTTGGATTCGCCGCTCACTATTGCATAGTTTGTATTTGGAATAGGGACAATAGTTGAAACGATACCTACAGGACTTGTTATGGTTTTAGTACTTTTATATTTTGTTAAATCATGAAAATAGATGTTTGAATCAATAGTTGCTGAGAGAAGCAGTTCATCATTAATAAACTTGAGTGTCTTGACTCTTACACGTGCAGATTGAATTGTTTGTTTGTATGTTAGTGAATGGAGCTTAATGATCGTAATAGCACCACCGTAGCCGCTACAGGCTACATACTTGTCGTTTGATTCAATTGCACCTACATAGTTTTTAGCGACTACTTTTCTTCCGATAGGATTATTAAAAGGGAAAGAACAAAGACGTGAAAGGCTTGATTTACCGTCATATCTATACTGTACAACACGGCCGTTTTTTGTTCCTGCAATCAGGTACGGGGAATTTTGCACAAAATGAAGTATCTCGATATCTCCAGTATAGCTAATGATAGTTTGTAAAACTGCTTTTGTTTTTGTGTGAATAATATAGACAGTTTTTCCATTGGCAATGGCGACAAGTTCTAAACTTTTATGAAAATCGATAGCCGTAGTTTGGCTTGAAAGATATTCAACGGAAATGTTGCTTAATGCTTTACAGGTGAATGTAGAGAAAGATTTTATAGTTTTATGTTGAAGTGCATAGATGATTTCATCGTCATTGAGTGCTTGAAAGGCAATAATATCGCCTCTCGCTCGAAAGCATTCTTTTTTTTCGATCATATAGTTTAAAATCTTCCCGGTAGCATTAGATGTTGATACATTGGTTTTAACATATGAAGATCAAAAAACCACCACATCCATCTTGATTTTTCAAAATCTAGAGGAATTGTCGGAGCGGGACCTTTGTAGTTAAATTCGGCCATAATAATTTTTCCGTACTGAGTTTTGAGCGGACAAACAGTATAGCCGTCAAATTTTGCAGAAAGTTTTTTCCCTTGCATAAGTGCCAGAAGGTTTTCTACTAGAATAGGGCTGTGGTGTCTGGTACTTCCGCCTGTTTTTCCCATAGGGATACCGCAAACATCGCCTATCCCAAAAATATTATCATAACGTTTGTGCTGCAGTGAATATTGATCAACTTCTAACCAGCCCATATTGTCTAGCAGGTTTGATCTTTTGAGTGCATCAACAGGACCCATAGGCGGAACTATATGGATAAAATCATATTCCATTACTATTTCGTCAGACTTTGAAACTTTTTCATAAGTGTCAAAATCTTCATCATAAACTTCCTCTTCATAAGCATGAATAAAAGTCGCTTTTTTATTTTTGACATCAATTGAGTGCAGATGGTGCTGAAATCTGTTTTCTATCTTATCATAGCGCTTTTGCGTCTCTTGTAGTGCGTGCTCTATTTTTGGTAGATGAAACAGTTTGCCTAAACCACTGACAAAATAATAATCAGCACTTAAGCCTTCTTGTTTGAGATAGTCTGCACTTAAATAAAGCATTTTTTGAGGGGCTCCACCACATTTTATAGGGGAACTAGGCTGAGTATATACTACTTTTGGTTTAGATGTTTGTGCTGCTTTTTTAAGTTCATTAAACCACTCCCAGGTGATTTTTGCTCCTGCAGCAGTTCCTTTTTCAAGATCGTTGAGATAAACACTTGCAATACCATTAGTTCCAATATCTTCTTTTGTTAGCCCTTTGATCTCTTCATAATTATACTGTATACCTGTAGCAACTATGAGATAGTCATATTCTATTTTTTTCCCTAAACGCGTTGTTACGAAGTTTTTTTCAGGATAAAAAGTACACACCTGATCCTTTATCCATTCTACTTTAGATGTGTCTATATACTCATTGTTATCTAAAAAAAGATCATTATACTCCATCTCTCCTGCGGCTACAAATACTTGACCTGGTTGATAGATATGAATTGTATTTGGAGCGATAATAGTTATGTCAGGATTTTTAATAGCTTTTTGCAGACGAGAAAGTGTCATAATGGCTCCACTACCGCCTCCGACGATCACAATCTTACCTTGAACATCTTGGGAAGATTCAAGCTCGACAGGTGTTGTTGAGAGTAAAAGTGAAGCGGCTACAGGAGAAAGTCCTAGAAGTTTTAAAGCATCACGTCGTGAAAGTTTAGATGACATAATAATCCTTCTTTTATTTGAAATTATTATAACTTTCACACACTTTAATAAATCTTTTTAAGCAAGAGTTGTACGGAGATTCTATTGTTAAATTCGTTTTTTGCGATCGTATAGCTGCATGTGATTTTTTTATCTTCAGGCATTTCAAAAACTGTTCTAAATGCTATAAGTTCAACGGTCCTCCTCTGGTGAGGGTATTGTCTTACTTCGATTTTAGAATGTGACTTATCGGCACCTAAAAGTTTGATACTGACAATTTCAGCATCTTCAAGTAAAAATGAAGGGCGTGAGTTTGCTTCACCGAAAGGCTCAAACGAGTCTAGAATATTTAAGATTTCGTTGTCTATTTCATCTGTTGACAAAATGCCGCTCAGTGACTCTTGAGGAATAAAGTCCTCTTTTGGTATAGATGAAGCACTTTCATTAATGGCTTCTCTAAAAGTTTCAATCAGTTCACTTTTAAGCCCAAGACCGGCAGCCATTTTATGTCCACCAAACTTAGTTAACAAGTGTTCATTTTCTTTGATGAGTGCGTAAATATCGACATTTCCAACACTTCTTGCACTCCCTTTAGCATTTTCACCATCAATGCTCAGTACGATTGCAGGTTTGGAATAACGGTCCACAAGCCTTGAAGCTACAATACCGACAACACCCTCATGCCAACCCTCAGAAGCGACTACAATTACATTATCTTGAGGATTAACTTGTCCAAGAGCCATTTGTGTCGTTTGCGCTTCAGTCTCTTTACGAAGCTCATTCAGTTTTCCAAGTAATTCAAATTGATTGTAAGCGGTATTGAGATCTAAAGCCGTATAAAAGTTAAGTGCGATGGAAGCATCTTCAAGGCGTCCTGCAGAGTTTATACGAGGTGCGATCATAAAACCTATATCTTCAGAACTGATTTGCGATTTGTTTAAAAAATCTCTGATTATGATTGATGAGGGACGGGATGAACGCATCATATAGCGAAGCCCCTCTTTTACTAACGTACGATTAATGTCGATAAGAGGCATTACATCCGCAACGATTGCAATTGCCAAGATATCCAAAAACTGTTTCATATCTATTTTGAGCTCAAGCTCTTTTTTTACAAGTGCAAGAACAAGCCAAGCTACTTGTGCCCCGCAGATCTCTTTAAATGGATATTTACATTCAGGAAGTTTTGGATCCACAATCGCATATGCGTCAGGTAAGTTTTCCGAAGGGGTATGGTGGTCGGTAATGATAAGATCAATACCTCTTTCCTTACAGATCTCTGCGGCTTCAACGGCAGTAATTCCATTGTCGACAGTAAGAATTAGATCAGCTTCAACACGTTCCAAAACTTTAGGGCTTACCCCGTAACCGTCTGTAAACCTGTTTGGAATGATTGCTTCTAGGGGATAAGGAATTTGTCTAAAAAAGTCTACCATAATAGCAGTAGAACTGACACCGTCAACATCGTAGTCACCAACTAACACTATTTTTTGGTTTGTTAGTATCGCTTCAGCTATTCTTTTTGCGGCTTTTTCTCCGTTAAAAAGTAATGCTGGATTAGGAATGTGCGAAAGTTTTTTATCTTCCCCGTCAAATCTGCTGATGAGCAGATTATAGAGGTCTTGTTTTGTAAGAAGTTTATTATTCTGATTTAAGAGCTGCATCAACAAACGCTATAATCGAAGGATTTGGAGTTTGAAGACGAGATGTGAACTCAGGGTGGAACTGAACACCTAAGAACCATGGATGATCTTTTACTTCAACAGCTTCGATAAGACCATTTGATTCACCAGTTACAATCATCCCTGCAGCTTCAAGAGCTTCTCTATATGTAGGATTTGCCTCATATCTATGGCGGTGTCTCTCATAAATTGTTTTTTCGTCGTTATACGCTTTTCTAAGAAGTGAACCCTCTTTTGTATCACACGGATATTCTCCAAGACGAAGTGTACCGCCCATCGGTGATTGGTGTGTACGAAGCTGCATATCACCGCTTTGATCTAAGAAGTTATCAATTAGATAGATCATCGGATGTGTTGTCTCTTCATTAAACTCTACAGAGTTTGCATCTTCATAGCCTAAAACGTTTCTAGCATACTCTACAAGTGTTAACTGCATACCAAGACAGATACCTAGATATGGTACTTTGTTTACACGTGCGTAGTTGATCGCTTGGATTTTTCCTTCAACACCACGGCTTCCAAAACCACCTGCAACTAAAACACCGTCACAATCTGCGAGTAGTGTCTCAGCACCTTTTTCTTCGATCTCTTCTGAATCAACCCAACAGATCTCAACACGACTGTCAAGATGCGCTCCGGCATGGATAAGTGCTTCGATAAGTGATTTATAAGACTCTTTAAGTGCAAGGTATTTTCCAACAAAACCGATAACCACTTTTCCTTTTGGTTGTACGATTTTTTTAACGAGGTTGTCCCACTCTTCCATATCTGGTTCAAGTTCACCTAGTTCAAGCTCTTTTGCGATTGGTTTTAAGATATTTTGTCTTAAAAAGCTCATTGGAACGTCGTAAATAGATGCAGCATCAAGTGCTTCAACTACGCTGTCACTGCTCACATCACAACTCATAGCAAGTTTTTTCTTGAATGTTTTAGGGAGTGCATTCTCACTTCTTGCAATGATCATCTGTGGTGTAATACCGATACGGCGAAGCTCTTGAACAGAGTGTTGCGTAGGTTTTGACTTTAATTCACCTGCAGCTTTGATGAAAGGGATCAGTGTTACATGAATAAAGAAAGTCCCTGCAACTTCGTCGTCATGTTTCATTTGACGGATTGCTTCCATAAACGGTAAACCTTCAATATCTCCAACTGTTCCACCAAGCTCTACAACTAGAATATCATGCCCTTCACCTGCAGCCTTGATACGGCTAACAATTTCACCTACGATGTGAGGGATAACCTGAATAGTTTGTCCAAGGTATCCACCTGCACGCTCACGCTCAATTACAGTTGAATACACCTGACCTGTTGTAAAGTTTGAAGTTTTTAGATACGATGTATCCAAAAATCTTTCGTAGTTTCCGATATCAAGATCTGTTTCAGCCCCATCTTTTGTAACGAATACTTCACCATGTTCTAACGGAGACATAGTTCCAGGGTCAACGTTAATATATGGATCTATTTTTAACATACCCACTTTTTTACCAGCATGTTTTAAAAGTGTACCAATACTTGCCGCTGTGATCCCTTTACCAAGAGAACTTAAAACCCCACCGGTAACAAAAATGTATTTAGTCATATAAAAATCTCCACATATTTATAAATATAAACGTGATTATATACTATAATCACTTATTAAATTATGAAAGTTTGCAATGGAAAATACACTTCTTTATATAATTATCGCTTTAGGTATATCAATAGTTCTCAATATATTTTTAAAAAAAATAGGAATTTCCCAGATAATAGGGTATATCTTAACGGGGACGCTTATTGTTTATCTTTTTGATCTAAGAGATGCAAGTCACTCCCATGAACTTGAGCTTATAGGGGAGTTTGGAATTGTATTTTTGATGTTTACCATAGGTCTTGAGATCTCTTTACGCAAAATGAATAGTATGCGCCAACAGATCTTTGGTAATGGTTTTTTACAAGTAGGTCTCACTTCTATTTTATTTTATCTTGTTGCACACTATATTTTTGATATTGCTTCTACGCCATCACTGCTTATAGCACTGGCATTTTCTCTTTCATCTACTGCAGTGGTGCTTAGTTATTTAAAAAGTTCAAAAGAGATCTACAGACCTTACGGACAAAATGCGACAGGAATTTTGATTTTTCAAGATATAGCGGTAATCCCTATTTTAATCCTCATCGGTTTTTTGACAACTGAAGGTGACGAAGGGGTGGCGACTATTCTTTGGCATACATTAACTAGTGCCGTTGTAGTAGTAGGATTATTGTTTATCGTAGGTAAACGGCTGGTTTCATGGTTGCTTCACTTTTCAGCTTCTTCGGAACTTGACGAACTCTTTATGGCAAGTGTTTTGTTTATCGTAGTGGGTGCTTCACTTTTTGCTTATGCAATGGGATTTACATATTCTCTTGGTGCATTCGTTGTCGGGATGATTATTGCTGAAACAAGATACCATCATAAAGTAGAAGCAGATATCGCACCGTTTAAAGATCTGCTCTTAGGAACATTCTTTGTAACAGTTGGTATGAAGATAGATGTGATACTATTTGTTGAAAATATAGGTTCAATTCTTTTTCTTTTTTTATTGGTACTTATCTTTAAAACTATTATAGTTTTTAGTGTATTAAAGTTGAGTAATAATGTGCCAACTTCATTAAAAGCGGCACTTTCATTATCTCAGGTTGGAGAGTTTTCATTTGTTATTTTTGCACTAGCTACAAGCGGTGGTTTACTTGATCCTAAACTTTCTATGTTTTTAGTATTGATTGTAATTTTTTCTATGATGATTACACCTTTTTTCATCTCTAAAATCAATGATTTTGTAAATAGTATTGTCAAGGAACAGTTTGTTCAGACAGATTTTTCAACGTTAAAAGGGAAACAAAACCATGTGATTGTTTGTGGATACGGTGTTGTAGGTAAGTTTGTAGCACAGCAGCTTGAAGACCTGGGAATGGATTTTGTTGTAATAGATAACTCTAACAAAAATGTTATAAAAGCACTGAAGCATGGCAGAGACGCTTATTTGGGTGATGCTTCCAAAACAAGTATTTTAGATGCATTACATATAGATAAAGCTGCTGCTATTATTGTAACACTTGATAATGTGGAGAAAAAATATAATATTTGTGAGGCAGTTCTTGCTCACTCAAAAGATGCAAACGTTGTTGTCAAAGCGACTACTTTAGCGGAACAAGCAAAACTCTCTCATCTGCCGATTACATCTATTGTAGATGGAAAAGTTGAAGTGGCACGAGTGTTAGTTGATCGAATGATAAGTTGTCAATTAAAAGTTTAAAAAAATCTTCATAATAAAGTGTTAAAATGATAGGATAAATATATTATCCTATAGAAAAGGAGCTATCATGAGTTTTAAAATCAATACAAATGTATCGTCTTTACATACCAATTTGTCATTGCAAAATGGGCAAAAGGCTTTAGATAGAACATTAGCCATGTTAGCATCAGGCAATGCCTTGGCAAATGCGGCCAACGATGCTGCAGGTTTAGCTATAGCAGACAGTCTTTCTGCTCAAGCAGCAGGGTATGGTCAAGCGATGATGAATATCAATGAAGGTGCTGGACTAATACAAACGGCAGATGGAGCGACACAAGGGATCAACGATAACCTTAGCAGAATTAGAACATTAACTTTGCAGGCTTCAAACGATACTATGAATGATAGCAGCAGGGCAGCTATTCAAAAAGAGATAGATGGACTTTTGGAATCGATAGACAGTATTGTACAAGGGACATCGTTTAACGGAAAAAATCTTTTAGACGGTTCGGGTACACTTACTTTTCATACAGGTGCTAATAGCGGTGACACGCAAAGTTTGGATATTCCAGATATGAGTTCTACAAGCTTAATTGGAACTATAGATGTAACAACAGCAGCAGGAAGATCAACCGCACTTGATAGTATTGATACTGCTATGGAGCAGGTTAATTCGACACAGGCTACACTTGGAGCGTCTCAAAACAAGCTTGAATCAACGTTTAATAATATATCGCAAACACAGATTAATATAACTTCTGCGGAGTCACAGATAAGGGATGTAGATTTTGCTCAAGAGAGTATGAATTTTACACAGCAAAATATTATGGCACAAGCAGGTTCGTTTGCTCATGCCCAAGCAAATGCATCACTAAGCAGTGTTATGCGTTTACTTCAGTAAAAGAGGTTTAGTTACCTCTTGAACCCGGTTTGATAGCTTCGCTGCCATCTTTACAAAGCGGACAATCATCCGGAGAATACATCTCAAATGTAAAGTCAGCTAATGCAAAAAACGGGATGTCTTGAGGAAGTTTACAGTTTGGTTGTGTTTCAACATCACTGTTTTCTCTATGGCAAAAACCACGGTTTGCTAAAGCCGCAACACCAACGATCTCACCACCGAGTTCTTTTACAACAGCTGCTGCTTCCATAGCTGAACCACCAGTTGTAATGATATCTTCACACATAAGAACTTTTTCACCTTTGTTTACTTCAAAACCGCGACGGATACTCATTTCTCCGTTTACGCGTTCAGCAAAGATGTAACGAACGTCTAAAGCTTGTGCTAAAGCATATCCTGCAATAAGCCCGCCCAGAGCAGGAGCACAAACAGTATCGATCTCTAAACCGCTTGCTTTTATTTGCTTTGCCAGTTCAGTTGCTAACATAGTAGCTGTTTTAGGATCTTCTAAAACTTTCGCAGATTGCAGGTAATATTGTGAATGGTTGCCTGAGCTCAGCTTGAAGTGACCTTCTAAAAGAGCATTTGCATCCATATAGATTTTTTTGATATCCATCATTATACCTTTAAGATCTCTACTTCTCTGTCTTTTAAAATAGAGTCAATCTCTGCAATATATTTGTCTGTTAGTTTTTGGATGTTGTCTTGAGCAGATTTTGAATCATCTTGTGTGATCTCTTTATCTTTTTCAAGTTTTTTTACTTTATCGTTTGCATCACGTCTGTCGTTTCTTACTGAAACTTTTGCTTTTTCACCCATCCCTTTCATTTGTTTCACAGTCTCTTGTCTTTGTTCAACTGTCATTGGAGGGAAGAAAAGTTTGATTTGCTCACCGTCGTTATTTGGGTTTACACCGATATTTGCAGCTGCGATAGCAGTTTCAATGTCACCTAAGAGGTTTTTTTCCCAAGGATTAACCACGATAGTAGTAGCATCAGTTGCAAGAACAGAACCAACTTGATCAAGTGGTGTAGGTGTTCCGTAATAATCAATTTTGATGTGGTCAAGAACAGCAGTGTTAACTTTCCCTGTTCTAAGTGTCTTAAATTCTTTTAGCATATGTTCTATGCTTGACTTCATCTTCTGTTCACAAGTGTCAAAAATCTCGTTTGTCATGATGCGTTCCTCTATTATTTTGTAGTGTTTGTTTCAACTTTTACTGCCGGAGCAGCTACTGCAGTGTTCTCAACGATCTCATCAACAACTGAAGAGTCTACAGCTTTTGAATACATGTAACCTAGTGCAATAGTGTTTACAACAAATAAAAAACCGATAAAAAAAGTTGTTTTTGCTAAGAAACTGTTTGGACCTTTTGCTCCAAAAACAGAGTCATTAGAACCACTGTACGCACCAAGACCTATACTTGAGCTTTTTTGTAATAATACTGCGATTGTTAAAATAACTACTAAAACAATCTGTACAATAAGTAAAAGGCTAGTTGTCATGTCATATTTTCCTAAATAAAAAGTGGCGAATTATATCGAAAAAAAGCTGTTTTATCAAATCGTAAAAAAGAGGGTATAATTACACTCTATTTTATAAGAAGGATGAGAAGTGAGAAATTTGAAGATTATATTGGCTTTATTATCGCTTTTTGTTGTGGTTATCATTCTCACAACAGGCTCAAATGATGAAAAACTCTCTTCAAAACCTCTTATTACAACTAGTAATTTTGCGATTTATGATGTCTTAAAACATATCGGCGGTGAGAACATAGAACTTGTAAACATTTTGCCATTTGGTGTTGATCCGCATAGTTTTGAACCTACGCCAAAAGAGCTCGTAAAACTTGAAAAAAGCAAGTTGTTTTTTTGTAGCGGATCGGTTTTAGAACCATGGACTGCACATATCCCATCGGAAGTTAAATTAGTAAATGTCAGTCAATATGTTTCTCTTAAAGAATTTCATGAAGAAGAAACTGAACATGGTGTACATTGTGAGGATAAAGAACATGAACATCATGGAGCGTATGATCCCCACTATTGGCTAGATGTGGACAATATGAAGCATATAGCACAAGCAGTAATGGAAAAGCTAAGTGTCTTAGACCCAAAAAACAAACATCTCTTTGAAAAAAATGAAAAAAAATATATTGCTGGTTTAGAAGAGCTCGATACTCTTTATAAGCAAAAACTCCTTTCATGTAAACTAAATACAATTATAGTTACTCATAATGCTTTTGAATACTTGGCACAAAGATATGGGTTTCATGTTGAATCGTTAATTGGTCTATCTACCGAAGAACAACCAAGTGCACAAGATATCAAACATATTTTTCAAGAGATAAAAGCCAGAAATACTCAAATGGTCTTTTTTGAAAATTTTTCAAGTCAAAAAAATATGCAAACAATCGTTGATGATTTAGGTATAGAACTCGCAACATTACAGCCTTTAGGTAATATCACGGCAGCTGAGCTTGACCAAAATCTAAGTTATGTGGATATTATGAAAAATAATTTAGAAAAAATTGCTAAGGCGATGCAGTGCAACTAAAGTTTAAAGTACCTATTTTTGATGTGAAAAACTTGTGTTTCTCAGTACAAGGTCAGCAAATTTTAGAAAATACCACTTTTAATATTTTTAGCGGTGAGTACATTGCAATTATAGGACCAAACGGAGGGGGAAAAACAACTCTGATCCGATTGTTGCTCGGTTTGGAAAAACCAAGTTCAGGAACTATAAAAATATTTGGAAAAAGTCGTAGAAAATTTAAAGAATGGCATAAAATTGGTTATGTTCCCCAACGTGCATCGTTAGTTGATCAAAATTTTCCTGCAACTGTAGAAGACATTGTAAAAATGGGAAGAGTTGCAAAAAGAAAGCTTTTTTCGAGAACTACTGAGGAAGATGAAAAGATAGTCAAAGATGCTATGGAAAAAATGGATATTACCCATTTAAAAGACAAGATGGTAGGCACTCTTTCAGGCGGACAACGCCAGCGTGTAATGATTGCCCGTGCACTTGCGTCTTCGCCGGAAATTTTAATACTAGATGAACCAAATACTGGTGTAGATGTTAAATCACAACAATCCTTTTATGCACTTTTGAGAAAACTTAATAAAGAGGATGGGATAACTATTTTGTTTATTACCCACGATATAGGTGTAATTGCAGATGATATTGGACGACTTTTTACAATTAATCAAAAAGCAACTATCTGTAATAATCCAAAAAAAGCAATGAGTTGTGAAGGGATGAGTGAATTATATGGAATTGATGCACATCTCATACACAACCATAAGCACTAGGATGAAAATATGTTAGAGATGTTTGAATATGAATTTATGCAGCGTGCATTTATAGCGGGTATTTTTATCGCTGTTCTAGCATCAGTTGGTGGAACTTTTGTCGTCTTAAAGCGTTATTCGCTCATTAGTGAAACATTGGCTCATTCTGCCTTAGTTGGAGTTGCAGTTGGTTTGGTTGCAGGATACAACCCTATCTGGATAGCAGTAATCGTATCTATTTTATTTGCATGGCTGATAGAATATCTTAGAAGCTCTTTTGCCTTGTATTCAGATGCTATTTTATCTATTATTTTATCAGGCGCTTTGGCACTTGCTGTTATTATAGTATCTGTAGGAGGCTCTTTTAACAACTCTCTTTTTTCATACCTGTTTGGATCCATTTTAGCTGTTACTACCGAGGATTTGCTGACAATCATTGCATTTGGAACAATTGCATTAACATTTTTATTAGTCTTTTCAAAAGAGCTCTATTTTATAGCCTATGATGAAGAGGTTGCTAAGACAAGCGGAATCGAAGTAAAAATGTTAAACTTTTTGCTTGTAAGTGTGATTGCGATTATTATTGCCTTATCAATTCGTATTGTGGGAAGTTTACTTATAGGTGCTTTAATGGTAATTCCAGTGGTTGCAGCACTACAGTATAAAGTTGGCTTTAAGCAGACTCTTTTACTCTCTCTAGTGTTTGCCGTTTTTAGTGTTATTTTTGGAATGGTAATTTCATATAACTTTTCGTTACCTTCCGGTGCTACGATAGTTTTAAGTATAATTGCTATCTTTGTCATTTCGCTAGTTATCAATAAAAAATGAAGATAAACGCAGAGTTTTCAAAATACGCTGCTCATTACGGTAGGTATAATATAATCCAGGAGCAGGTCGCAACTAAACTACTTTCTCACGTAAAGAATCAACCAAAAAGAATTTTGGATTTAGGATGTGGCAGTGGTGCACTGGTAAATAAAATAGATTGGACGTATGAAGAGTTTGTCGGTGTGGATTTTGCACAAGGTATGTTGGACCTTCACCCAAAATCATCGACTATAGAGTGTATATATGGAGATTTTAATGATCCCAAACTCTATGAAAAACTAAGATTGAGACGTTTTGACTATATCCTTTCCTCTTCAGCTTTACAATGGACAGAGGATTTAGACCAAGTAATGGAAAATATTAAACAGTTCAATACACCTATATCTTTAGCTATTTTTACTTCCGGTACATTTTCCACTTTACATAAGACAGCATCTTTAAAACCACTTTTACGATCGAAAGAGGAAGTGTATGAATTACAGAAAAAATATTTCGATGTCAATTTTGAAGTAGTACAGTATAAATTGGAATTTGACAATACAAGAGATATGTTTCGTTATATTAAAAAAAGCGGTGTAAGCGGTTCAAGAAATGAACTTTCTTATAAAGAAACAAAAACTCTAATGAATGAGTATCCTCTAGATTATTTAGAATTTGAAGTTGTGTTTATCTATTCTTAGTCTAAAAGAATTTCTTTTTCTAGGTTGTAAAGCTCATAACGAATCGATTTAAACTTTTCACTCTCTTTTACATCTTCAAGCTTATAAAGCTCTTCTAAGACTCTTGAAGACTCTTGTGCACGTTTTAAATTAGCGATAATAATAGCTTCTAAATTTGTACGTTGTTGTTCACTTGAAGTTGATGGGCGTAATACATCATTGATACTATCACGATATTGAAGTAGTTCTTTTGTATTCTCAGTAATTGCCTGATGGCGAAGTGATTTTAGTTTACGTGCTAGTTCTTTGTTGTTGTCTTTATAGCGTAGAATATCCTCTACAACGCGGATACCTTCTTTAAGGCGGTTGAGGTTTGCATCTATCACCCGAAGAAGTTCAGGTGATAAATTTGTATTAGTCTTCACTTCCGAAGATACCAAATAGTTGTAATAACGCAGTAAATATGTTTAAGAAGTCAAGATAAAGTGCGATAGCACCGTCAATTGGAGTTTCATAAGCACCTTGCATAATATTTTGTGTATCATAGATAACTAATATACTAAATAAAACTACAACAGCTCCGCTGATAATAACGTGAAGCATTGGGTTTCCAAGGAAAATATTTAAAATTGAAAAACCGATGATTACAAATAATGCGATCATTAAAGGTTTTCCATATCCTGTAAAGTCCTTAGTCGTTTTAATAGCATAAAAGCTCATAGCACCAAACACAACAGCAGTCATAGCAAAAGCATTACCAATAATAGCAGCACCACCGTTAAGACCCAGTGTATGTGAAAGCAAAGGTGCTAACATAAGACCTGTCATAAAAACAAATCCAAACATTACAGCTAAGTTGATACCCGGTTTATGTTTAACAAAATGTAAACCGATTAAAAGACCAATCTCTAAAATAAATAGTGGCCAAAACATTGCATGGATTGCTCCAGCTAATGGGATACCAACATATGCACCAACAGCACCTGCCATCATAGAAGCAGCAAACAGTTTATAAGTTTCTTTTACAAAAGAAACAATTTGTGCTTCATTACGGTGAGTAGCTCCATAAGTATAAGAGTTTTGCTCTCTAGCATAGTCACGATCATAAAGTCCCATGTTTATTCCTTTATATGTCGAATATTTAATTTAATAAGAATTTTATAGCGAAAAGGTAAACAGGTAGCAACGTATTCTTTATATGCTATACATTAATATAAGAAGAAGGGAATATTCTAATGGATCTTT
>JBFEUD010000030.1:0-14027 GCA_041547625.1 Sulfurimonas sp. | reverse complement strand
TTGACAAAGCTTTTGAAGATCTTGTTTCGAAAAACAAACATATCTATATGGCAGTAAATCCAAAATATTTCTCAAATAAAAGAGATGTAAAATCTAAACTTACGCAAACAATTTCAAAAAAAGAGTTACTAGACAACTATTACTATTTTTTCCACGATATTGAAAACCTAAATGGTTTTTATACAAAATTTGAAGACTTCTTACTTTATATGTTAAGTTTTACAAATGTTCAAAAATACGGTTTCACATTCTTGGCACAACCGCATTCGACATTTGAAAATCCGCATCTAAAACTCTTATTTACATTCCTGTATTTAGGACGCTGTTCAAATGCGAATTATTTCAATACGTCTGAGCTGAAAAACCTTAAGAAAAACAAATTCTATTATCAATTCAGAACAGCATATCCAACGCTTCTATTTAATGAGATCAAAAGCTCATTAGTACAAATAGACGAATACATTCCAGAGGAATAAGATGCAGAACCTTTTTGATGAAGTCCGCTCATTAGATCAAAGATGTTACAAAGAGTTTGGTCTGAGTGAAGATCTTTTAATGGAACATGCAGCTGATGGGATGGCTGACTTTATCAAAAACAACTTCTCCACAAAACAATCTATATTAATTCTCTGTGGAAGCGGCAACAATGGTGCTGACGGTCTTGCTCTTGCCCGTATACTTCACCAAGACTATGATGTTAAAGTAGTTCTAGTCAAAGAGCCTAAAAGTGAAATGGCACAAATACAGTACTTACGTTGCCAAAAAATAGGTGTCAAATTTACCGATATTATCGGATCTGCAGATATCGTGATCGATGCTATTTTAGGAACAGGCTTTGCAGGTGAATTGCCTGATGAGTTATCTACAACCATTCAAGTAATAAACCAATTCAAATCTATCAAGATAGCATGTGACATCCCGAGTGCATACCAATTTCAAGCTGACTACACTCTGACAATGGGTGCTTTGAAAACTGCGATGTTTGAAGACAAGTACAAAGATTTTTTAGGCGAAATCACGGTTTTAGACCTTGGTGTTTCTCGATCAGTATATGAAAAAGACTCACATATGAAACTGCTTGATGAAAGTGACTTGCAACTCCCACATCGAAATGAACAAAATACACATAAAGGCTCTTACGGACACCTTGCAGTTGTAAGCGGAGAAAAAACCGGAGCGAGTATTATGAGTGCAAAAGCGGCTTTTCGTTTTGGAACGGCACTCGTCACACTTTTAAGTAACGAAAATATTAACGTTCCGTTTGAGATTATGCAGTCACACCAACTCCCGGCAACCACTTCGGCACTCGCTTTAGGGATGGGATTGGGAATGGAGTTTTCTCAAAGTGAACTGGAACGTTTTGTAAATAACGACTTGCCACTGCTACTGGATGCAGATATTTTTTACCATCCGCTTCTTGAAACGTTATTACAAAAAGAAAACGTAGTTATCACTCCCCATCCAAAAGAGTTTTGTCACATCCTTCAATGTTGTAGTATAGTAGACATCAACGTGCAAGAGCTTCAAGAGAATAGATTTAAATACGTACAACTCTTTAATAAAAAATACCCACATGTTACCTTAGTTTTAAAAGGTGCAAATGTTATTATTTCCCAGAATGAAGAAGTATATGTAAATCCTCACGGAACGAATGTTCTTGCAAAAGGCGGTAGCGGTGATGTTTTGGCAGGGCTTATCAGTGGACTTTTAGCACAAGGGTATGAACCATTGCAGGCTGCAATCAACGGATCACTTGCTCATACAGCACTTGCAAAAAGTTACAAAGGTGCTGATTTTTCACTTACACCAATTGATTTGATCGACGGTATAGGTAAACTGTAAGAATTGTTTTGTTATAAAGTCAGCATCAAAAGGAGGGAGTGTCTTGCTCTGAACCTCCTAAAACGACTTTTTTCAGCTTTAAGAGGCTGTAAAACTTAAGAAGATAGGGATACGAATGGATAATAAACTTAAAATCGGAAAATATGAACTTAACTCTCGCCTCATCGTTGGAAGCGGAAAGTATGACTCTTTTGAGATGACAAAAGAAGCAACTTTAGCATCAGGAAGTGAACTTATCACTGTTGCTGTTCGTCGTCTAAACATCACTGATCCGAATAAAGAGAACTTACGTGATACTTTTGCAGGAACTAATGTGAAGTTTTTACCGAATTCTGCAGGGTGTGTAACAGCTGAAGAAGCTATTACGACTTTTAGACTTACTCGTGAAGCGACTGGAATTGACTTAATTAAATTAGAAGTTATCGGTGACACGCAAAAAACATTATATCCTGATGTACTAGAGACAATTAAGGCATGTGAAGTATTACATAAAGAAGGTTTCACTATTATGGCATACACTTCAGATGACCCAATCATGGCTAAACGTCTTGAAGATGCAGGTGCGGATGCTATTATGCCTCTTGCTGCTCCTATTGGAAGCGGTCTTGGTGTACAAAACCCTTATAATGTTGTATTTGTTCGTGAAGCTGTAAACGTACCTGTAATCGTTGATGCGGGTATCGGATGTGCTAGTGATGCGGCTTATGCAATGGAACTTGGTGCTGAAGCAGTTTTAACAAACACTGCAATCGCTCAAGCAAAAGACCCAATCGCTATGGCTCAAGCTATGAAACATGCAGTTATCGGTGGTCGTATGAGTTATTTAGCTGGAAGAATTCCAAAAAAACCTTACGCTACTGCTTCTAGTCCTGTTGACGGACTCATTCAGTTCTAGTTCGAACGAGCTAGAGCAGCAAAATCTATAGAGTCCTCTTTTTTGGACTCTTCTCTTTTTTTATCCTCTTCAAAATTACCGCTTGAAAAAAAATACTCATTTTTCCCTTTATTTAAAATACACCCTTTTATTCCGGGAGTACAAGCTACATTTAAAAGTTTACAAAAACCTTTATGGTCATGCTGACATGTCCATCCCATAATCTATCCTTCAAATTTCTCCGAGAGATGTGACATTAAAAGAAGTTGTCCCATCCCTTCAAAAAACTTCTCTAAACCGATAGCATTTGCTTCTAAAGATTTTTTCATAGCCGTTAAAAATACAAGCTGTGATTCTTCAGACGCCAACATATATGTATCTATTATATATTCTAAAGTCAGCGACACTTCTTCACCGTTTACATCAAAATCTACGGTAGACTGAGAGTTAATCCCCTCTTGTTTTAAGATATCTTTACACTCTTTTGTTATATCCATTACATCACACCCATTAAATTTAACATTACAACCAACATCGCAATTGGAATAATATAACGTAAAGAAAAGTACCAAGGCTCAAATGCCCATTTTAAAAATGGTTTCATTGCAGCTTCAACACGGCTCTTTTCAAGTACATGTCCTACAAAAACCGCCATAATAAAACCACCTACAGGAAGCATAATCGCTGCTGTAATATAGTCTACCCAGTCAAAGAAGCTCTTTCCGCCCCACAACAGATACTCTTTGGTTCCATCAATATTGGACAGAATTGCAAAAATTCCAAAAAACCAGAAAAATAGTCCCATCCAAACAGCAGATTTAAATCTTGATAGAGAGAATCTATCCATAAAATACTGTACCATTGGTTCTGTAAGTGAAACAGCAGATGTAAGTCCTGCAAAAGCCAGTGCTACAAAAAACAGTACTGCAAAAATATTGCCTAAAATTCCCATTTCATAAAAAGCAGCAGGTAAAGAGATAAATACCAGACCTGGACCTTTTGCCGGCCCTGCACCATACTGATAAAGGAAAGTAAAAAGCATTAGTCCTGCAACGATCGCTATTGAAGTATCTAGAAAAACAACCCAAAATGCAGATTTTACAATATTAGAACCTTTTTCCATAGAAGCGGCATAGGTCATAATTGCACCCATACCAAGACTAAGTGTAAAAAAGGCATGTCCAACAGCAGTGACAAATGCTTCGGAATTTAGTTTTGACCAATCTGCAGCGAACATAAACTCTACAGCTCTTGGAAAAGCATCTAATGTCATTGAATAAATAAACATGCCTGATAAAATAATCATTAATGCAGGCATAAGAACAAGGTTAATCTTTTCAATACCTGCTTTAATCCCTTTTGTTAAAGTGTAAGTAATGATCACAAATGCAAGTGTATGGTAATAAAGCTGCGTATAAAAATCGCTTTGTAACATAAGATTAAAAGTTGCTTCTGCTTCTTTTACATTACTAGGGAGATATTCCAAAGATGTTACTATATAATTAAATATCCAGCCTATTACAACAGAATAAAAGATCATGATTAATAAACCGGCCATCGACTGAAACCCACCGAACTTCCAAAGATCTTTATATTTCGGAGCAAGTTCTTCAAAAGATGTAACCGTATCTTTTCTTCCTAGATAACCGATAAGCATCTCTGCAAGCATAACTGAAAAACCAACAAGTAAAACAGTAAGTAGATAAACTAAAACAAATGCACCACCGCCATATTCACCGGTTATATACGGAAACTTCCATATATTTCCCAATCCTACAGCACTTCCTGCAGCTGCTAAAATAAATCCTATCCTACTAAACCTTGCTATTTTCATTCCGAAATTCCTTTTGAATTTCATGTATTATACAGAAATATTTGAATTTTTTAAAATAATTTTGGAAAAACACTTGACAAATAAAAAGAAAATCACTATAATTTCAGCCTCATTAATCAGCTAGATAGCTTGTTAATGCAGAGGTCGGGGTGTAGCTCAGTATGGTTAGAGTACTTGGTTTGGGACCAAGGGGCCGAAGGTTCGAGTCCTTTCACCCCGACCATCCTTTTTTATTATTATACATGGTGGGATTAGCTCAGTTGGTTAGAGCACTAGTTTGTGGCACTGGGGGCCGTGGGTTCGAATCCCATATTCCACCCCATTTGATTAATAATATATTGTAACTTATAAGCCAAACACTGGTTGTTGCCTGCGTCTGTGGCTCAACTGGATAGAGTATCGGACTTCGGATCCGACGGTTATAGGTTCGAATCCTATCAGGCGCACCACAATTACGTATGCGTCCTTAGCTCAGCTGGATAGAGCAATGCCCTTCTAAGGCATCGGTCACACGTTCGAATCGTGTAGGGCGTACCACTTATTAAAGTTGTCTGAAGAGACATAAAAAACTTATTCCACGCGGACGTGGTGAAATTGGTAGACACGCCAGACTTAGGATCTGGTGCCGCAAGGTGTGAAGGTTCAAGTCCTTTCGTCCGCACCACTTATTACAATTAAATTCCCATTAAATTCTATTATTTAACTTTTAAACAATCTAATAAATAAACTTTAGTGTACATACATCTTTACGTGGTAATGTTATAACGAACTCTGTTCCTTGAGATGTTGTTTCAAATTTTATTGATCCATCAAACTCAGTTTCTATAAGAAGTTTTGCTATATACAGACCAATACCAAACCCTTCTCCCGTAATTTTTGTAGAAAAATTTTGCTCAAATACCTTATTGGCAATACTCTCTGGTATTCCACCTGCATTATCTCTGACTTTTATAATACAAGTTTTATCATTACAACTACCCTCTAAGAAAATAGTTTTATTATCACTGTTTTGCTCTTTGTAAGCATCTGCAGCATTATTTAAAAGATTCAGCAATACTTCATGAAGATCAGCTGAAAATCCATAAACCTCTACATCATCTTCCACCAAACTTACTTGTAAATCAATCTCTTTATTTTTACTTGTTTGCCTAAAATCTTGACCAAGAGCATTAAAAAGCTTATTTAGAGAAAAGAGGCGTTTATTAGATTCGGAGCTTCCTAAATTCAAAATACTTTTGAGTACCAAAGACATTCTTTGTACTTGTTCCTCTATACGCCTTGTGCTCTGTATTATAGTTTTAGCATCAACCTGTTCCTCCAGATTTGCTTGTACATTCAGATTAATCGCTTCCATATTAATGAGATTTAAAGGCTGCCTCCACTGATGCGCAATAACCTTTAAAGTCTCTATTGTCTGTGATCTTTTCTCATTCATATGTTTCCACCTTGTATGGAGCACCAACTTGATACCCTTGAATATAATCAATAGATGTAGTTTCAATAAAATCTAATAATTCTTTATCTGATATATGTGTTGCTATCGCTTTTGCACCTATAAGATGAATAATTTCAATAACTTTTTCAATACTTTGGTATTTATCATGTAACATCCCCTCTTTAAGTAACTCCGGATCGAGTTTAATATATTGTGGCTCAAGTTCTAAAACAGCCATTAGATTGTAATTATTTAAACCAAAATTATTTAGAACAAATTGAAAACCTTTGCTCTTAAGCTCATTCAATAATGAAAAATTTCTATTCACTTCATTTTTTGTAAAATCTATCTGTGATATTTCAAAAGCTATTCGCGAAGGTTCAATATTGTATTTTGAAGACCAAAAAAGGATATAAGGCAAAAGAGTTTCGTCATAAAAATCTTCATTAGCCAAATGGATTGTAAAAAGCGCTTTGTCATCTTTATACTTGCTACTCAAAGTAAAAGTACTTTTAATCATAGAGCGTGTAATCATGGACATCTGATGTGCATTTTGAGCAATGTTTAAAAAGGTCTCAGGTGAGTATACCTTCTCCTCTTGCATAATACGTACATAACTACTAAACAGTTCTATCTCCTGCGTTTTTATATCCACAATAGGCTTAATATAAGGTATAACTGTATCATCTTCAATCGCTTTATAGATCATTTTCATAATATCACGTCCATGAGCAATACTAAGATCCTTATCAAACTCCTCTTGCGTATATGAAGCTACAACACCGTTACCGCTTTCATTTGATTTTTCAAGAGCCAGCTTTGCATTTTGTAAAAGATTTTTCTCCCCTTGCGCTATCCCTATACTCAAAGTAGAGTTAATGATAATTCCATTTTCAGATATATGAAAATAACGTGCAATTGAGACCATATCTTTTGCAAGTTTTTTCGCATAACTTAAAGTATTGTTTTCTAAAACTATCACCAGTTCATCAAGACTTAAACGATAAAATAAAGCATCACTATCCACTTGTATGTTCTCGAGCAAAAGAGCAAGTTCTGCAAGGTATTGGTCTGCATATTCGCTTCCAATTAAATGATAAATATTTGAAAGATGGTTAATTTTAATACGTAATAAAATTGTTTTTGCACTTATTTTATGTGCCAAGAACTCTTCAAGTTTTTCTTTTGTACCCCAATGTGTTACACTATCAATCGTTTCTCTTGTTCCTACCGAATTGTTTTTCTCAGATAAAATTTTTTCAAGATGCTCAAATAGTTTTGGCATAGCAACAGGTTTTAAAATATAACCCTTTACATCCAAAGAGATCGCTTCAGTTATAAAATCAGGTGAATCGTGTGCAGAGATAATTAAAATTGCCTGTTCTTTGAGAAGCTCACGAAGCTCTTTAATAAGTGTCAAACCACCTTTTTTAGGAAGTTCGAGATCTGTTACTACCAACGTAAAAGGTTTTGATTGCTCGAGTGCTTCTTTATAAAGCATAAGCGCTTCTTCCCCGTCATGGGCAATTACGCACTCCCCAAAAAACATCTTTAAAATACGACCTAAAGAGTCGGCAAGTTCATAATCATCGTCTACTATAAGTACAGATCTTTGCGCACTTCCCTCTTTGAGCTTCTGAATTAAGTTAGACATCATCACTCTTTTTCATCATATACCCAAAGCCTCTTACATTCTCAATGATATCTTCATGTAATTTCGAACGCAAGCGATTCACCAAGGAGCGGATTGTAGAGTCTTCCACATTTTCCCCATTCCATATAAAAGATCGAATACTCTCATCAGGAATAATCTGCCCTCGATTACTAATAAAAAGCACTAAAAGAGCATATTCCCGCTTTGTAAATGTTTGTACTTCACCTTTATAATATAAAAGATTTGCTTGTGTATCGAAAGTGTAAGACTTGGAAAGTTTTACAATCGTTGCTGGTTCTTCCTCTTGCTTTGCCAAGACTTGAGATGTAAGACGATCTATTCGTAACTCTAATTCCTTAAGATTAAAAGGTTTTTTTAAATAGTCACTACATCCCAAATCAAATGCTTCGGTAATAGAATCTATATCGTGATATGCGCTTATAATAATTTTTGGTGTATTCGGATAAAGTTTTGCAATCTCTTTAAGACACTCCAGCCCACTCATAAGGGGAGTATTAATATCTAATACATAAAAATCATACTCCTGCGATTTCACAGCATCCATTACATCTATACCATTGTCAAAATGATCAACAAAATACCCTTTATTTAAAAGATAAGTACGAATTGATCGAGAGAGCATATACTCATCTTCAAGTAATAATATTTTCATTATTTCTCCATCTTTATCTTTTGTATTTTAGGAGAGTTTTGTTGCAATTGTGTCCCAGTATGAAATATATACCTAAAAGAGGTCCCTCTTTGTTTTGTAGAGCTTATTTGTACCTCTACGTTCTCCTCTTGACAGATTTGCGCAACAATATGAAGCCCCAGTCCATAACCACCATTATGTTTATTTTCACGATGAAAACGTTCAAAAATCTTCTCTTTGTTTTGAATGATAGGACCTTCATTATGTATTTCAAAAAATACTTTGTTATCAAATAATCCAACAGTTATTGTCACTTCACCTGGCCTATAAGAATATTTAATTGCATTCGAAAGAGTATTATCAATAAGACGAGCAAGTTTTAGTTCTGAAAAGAAAAGAGCTGGCAAATTTCTCTGTCCTAATAACATAGAGATTTGCAAATTATTAACCTCTGCTATACACTGAAAATAGTTCTTCCGTTCTGTAATGAAAGAGATAAGATCAATATTTTCTTTCATCTCTTTCATCCGATCTTTTTTCATTAAATAGGTCATATCTTCATAACTGTTTTGAATAATACGACTCCCCGCTTCAATTGCATCTATCGATTCATTTTCTATATTTTGCATACGTAAAAGATCTATATTTGTAATAATAACTGCTAAGGGGGTATGTATTTCATGTATTGCGTTTTTTACAAACTGGTCTTGCTCTTCTAAAAGCTTTAATGCATATTTTCTGGATTCTTCTAAAAGTTGGCTTTGATGCCGAAGTTCATTATCGTATTCAATTTTTTGCAGTAATTCTATAAGAGCCTCAAAAAGTTCATCATATACTAAAGGTTTTACCACAAACCTATCTATCCCGCAACGGATAGACTCTACAAACACCTCCCGGTTTTCCGTTCCGGAGATCGCAAGAATTTTTTGTTGAGAATTCTGTTTTTTAACCTTGCAAGCGAACTCTACACCGCTCTCTTCACCGAGGTTAATATCTGTGATAATTAGAAGCTTATTCTCTTTATTTTCATCGACAATAGCTAACGCTTCTTCAACTTTTTGTGCACTAAATACGCTATGAAAAAAGCGACCTAACAAACGTGCAAGGCTTTCTATAATGAGAGGATCGTCTTCTACAATCAAAATACTCTTATCATAAGCAAGTTTTTGTAAAAGCTCTAAATTGTGCTCCATTTTTTACTACTTTAGATTCTTTTCTTTATTATAGCTTATCTTTTGTAATCTTTTGAATTTGTTTCATCGAATCTTTAAAAGCAATCGGTTCACTAAAAAAATACCCCTGTGACTCATCAATGCCTATAAAATTAATATAACGACTAACTTCTTCTTTATAAACAAACTCTGCAACTGTTTTTATCTTCATTTGCGAAGCAAAATCGTAAAGCATCTGAACAACTGCTTGCGAATAATGATTTGTATGAATATCTTTGATTAGAGAGCCATCTATTTTAATATAATCAATATGTAAACGTACAAGATGTTCAAAATTAGAATACCCGCTTCCAAAATCATCAATAGCGACTTTTGCACCTAACTTATGTATCTCTTGAATAAATCCAACTAACACTTCGTAGGAATCTATCTCGTCACTCTCCAAAATCTCAAACACAATGCGAGCAGGTTCTGGAAATTGTTCTAAACCATCACGAATTAAAGAGCGAATCTCTTCACTTTTAATATCTTCTATAGAAAGATTAATACTCACCATACACTCGGAATCACGAAAATCACGTAAGGCAGAGAGGAGCACACTCTTTGTAATTACTGTGTACATTTTCGTTTCTTTGGCTATAGGTAAAAAAACACCGGGAGAGACCACTTCTCCTTCCTCAGAAATCATTCTCACAAGTGCCTCATATTTATAAATAGTACCGTTTTTATTATCGACTATTGGTTGATAGTAGTTTACAATACGTTCCTCATTATACGCCTTGATAAGTTTGTTTTTACAATGTAGTCTTTTTTTGTAATTTAGTTCCTCTTTTTCATCATTTTCATATAAAACAAGACCATTAATCTCTTCTGCTTTACGTAATGCCTTATCAAGGTTTGATAATGAAGGCATCGTATTCGTATCTAATACAGCTGCATCCATTTCCAAGAGAACATGTTCCCCTCCTATATCTATTTTTGTCATTTCAAATAGATGCTGTATTTCGTCTATTAGTTCGTAAAGTCTCTTTACACTTGAGTGGATTGCTATCACAAAATGGGAACCTGAAACACGGTAAAGTTCTACACCATACTCTCGATATTTTGCTTGAAGTTCTATGCGTAAAAAATGAGCCGTTTGCTGTAATATATAATCTCCAACTTGATAGCCGTAAAAATCATTAATACTCTTAAACCTTCTTACCTTTACAATAGCAAGCGCTCTTTGCATAGTAGCAAAATTTTCTTGTTGCAGTTTCGCTAAAGAATAACACTGCGTTACTTTATCGATTGTAAAAGAGTGAATAAGCTCATCTGTTTTCTCCTCTACAAGCTTCTCTAAACTCTCTTTGTATTTACGATTTTCATACTCTGTATTTATCATTAATACAACTTTATAAAGAAGCTCTATGGTGACACTTCGCTCAAGCGGTTTAAAAAGATAACCGTCTACCTGTAACGATATAGACTGATATAAAACTTCAGAATCCTTATGTGCCGAAATAAGTATTACCTTTTGCCCGGGAGAAACTTGTTTAATTCTCTGCACCATCTCAATACCGTTTACATAAGGCATCTCTATATCGCTAATAATAAGGTCAAACTTTTTTCTCTCTGTAGCTTCCAGCCCTTCTTGTCCATTATTACAGTATGTTATATCTTCGAAAAAGCGTTGTAAAAAATGTACATACTCCGTTTGTATATCATGATCATCTTCTACATATAAAACACTTAAACCCTTTGCCTCTTTTTGAAGACGTACAATTGCTTCTGATAAAGACACGGTATTAATAGACACTTGTTTTGTCCTCTATTGATCCAAAACGGATATGAAATATACTTCCCTGCGTATCACTAGATACCAGTATGCTTCCTCCAAGATGTTTCTCCAGAATCATTGCCGACATATATAAACCCAATCCTGTTCCATTTTTTTCATGTTTTGTACTAAAATAAGGTTCGAAAATCTTATCGACAATATCTGGGGAAATTCCACCGGCATTATCCTGAATAAAAAAACTGACATCTCCCCCTGTTAACTGTTTTATGCTCACCTTTACCGAAGCATTATGAACTGTATTCTCACAAAATGCATCTTTAGCATTAGTAAGTACATTTAAAAGAACTTGAATAAGCTCATTTTTAAAAGTAGTAATTTGGGTAGTACTCTCCCCTTCAAAAAGAAGCTTTATATTGTGTGTTTCAAAACTTTTTCCTAAAATTGTTCTCAATTCATCACAAACTGTTTTAAAATCAATAGTTTGAGCAAGTCGGTTGGGTTTAAAAAAGTTTCTAAAATCATCAATAGTACGTGAAAGATAATGTACTTGTTTATCAATTGTTTCAAGCTCTTGAATTGCTCTTTCTTTTTCAAAACTCTCAAGGTGCAAGTCTATAATCATATTATTGGTTACCATCCCTATAATAGTGATGGGTTGTCTCCATTGGTGTGCAATCATTCCAATCATCTCCCCCATAATCGCCATACGCGATTGTGAGATCATCACTTTCTCATTAAAAGCATTTTTATTTTTCTCTTCTGAAATCTGCACCTTAAGGTTTTTATTGAGTTTATGGATCTTCTCTACATTGTAGCACGCTTCAATTGCGTTGGTAATCTTTGTACTAAAGTTCACAAACATATTCCCTAGAAGTTCAATATCGCTCTTTTGCTTAAAAGCAAAAAGAAAATGCCCTTCATGGATAAAAACATCAAGTACCTCAGTTGAATCCCCAAAGACATGAATAGTAAAACTATCTTTCTCAGGTGTAAGCTTAAGAGGTATCGGAAAATCACGACCAATCTGAATAACCTTCTTCGAGTGCGTTTGACTCACACTAATATACTGCCCTCCTATAGCACCTGTTCTGCGAACAAAAGTACCTATAATATCTTCAAGCATCTCTTCAAGATTTAAAGAATTTCCTATAGAATTGATACACTCATAAGCTATAGTAAGTTTCTGCATCATCGCTTAAAGTGCCCCCACAACACAGGTTTTATTAAAAAATTCAATATAACGGTTTGAATTATTTGCAACTTCACCTAGACTAAGTACGCCACAAAAGGTATCTGTGTCACTTACTCCTTTAATGGCTTTTAGTTCCTCTGTAAAATAATCTTCTAAAAACAATACTCTTGAGATACAATCAACAACAAAAAGTTCTTTAGGCTTTTGAAAAGTATTTTGTACTGCTTCAATAGCAGCTTTTTGTGCAGCTTCAATGAGAGTTTGCTTTTCCCCTTTTAAAAGATAAATTACAGCATTCTCTTCAATACGTCCCACTAAAAGAAGTCCTTTTTCATCAAAGCCTATAGAATCACGTACGACAGTTTCATTGGCAAAAGTTTCAATACCAAGAGGATATTTTTTTGCAAATTCAAAAAAATCTTCTTCTTTAAAACAGTTCTCTTCAAATTCGCACAGCTTTTGCTTATACCACGCTACGCTATCTGAATAATCAACTTGTTTGAGATAGTTCCCATCTGTAGATGTCGCTACGAAAGGTCCCTGCATCTTTTCCCATCCGTGATTCACTCCTATACCTATTTGAGATGGTAATGAAACTACAAGAGCAGCATCTTGATAGCTTTCACTTTGATCAAAAATAATCTTTTCTTGACGTAAAGTAAGCTTTCCGGCACCTCCACCCATAATAGTCACTCCATCATCTGTTTCAAGAAAAAACTTCTCTAAAAATGAATCTATATGCTTTGATAGACCATCCACAAACAGTAAATAAGACTGACAATTACGCTCTAAAAGATCAAAAGATGGCTCCTGCATCGAAGTCATAATAGTTGCTTGACTTTGTTGTTCTAAAGTAATAGCGAGAATCCCTTTTTTATAATGTTTGCACTCAAAAATAATTTCAGGGAAAACAGCTCCAAATATAGAAAGCTTTGTAGCTTGAAGATTTTCAATTTCATCGGAACTTCCCTCTGCTAGAAAAAGAACGATTTGGGACTTACTATCTTTATTCTCTTTATAAAAAAGATCAAAGTTCTCATAAAATTTAGTTTGCTTCACCTTCTCTCCTTGAACTATTGCAAGAACATCAAATTATAACTCTAGAGAGTTGCAAAGGTGTTGCAATTTTCTTTATCTCTCTTTTAAAAGAGCGTCCATTACCTCAAAGAGTTCTGCACTTGATGCTTCCATTTTTGTAAAGTTTTCTAAAATCAGATCTGCTTTCTCTAGACATTTATCATCCATCTTTCCTTGGACATATCCTAAATTCTCATTTACATATTGATGCACCTTATGATGTGGTGCTGCGATACGTGCAAGGTTTTTTGAATTGCCAAAGCGTCGTTTCCCCTCTGCTGCATACCATTTGCCAATCGTACATTCATTTGTACTCATGATTTTCAAGCATGGTTCACACTGAATCAGACTATTATAAGCACCCGATTTATAAATAATATGGTCTATCTTTGCCAAGACAATAAAAAGACTATTTTCCATATGGTAAGAAGCATCTACAATCTCTGACGAACTTTCATTGAGTTTAATAAGTGTAGATTCAAAATTATGAATCTGCTTACTCGATTGAGACACTA
>JBFEUD010000029.1:0-14103 GCA_041547625.1 Sulfurimonas sp. | reverse complement strand
TAGCAGATAAAATTTTAAATGTTTTTCCTAATACGCCGCGTGCTATGATCCTTTCTCTTGCAATAACTGCAGGACTTTTAAGTGCTATTCTTTCAAATACGACAACAACCTTACTACTTATCACTATAGCAATCTTCATTACACAAAACGAAAAATTAAAACTTCGCTTTGCACTAGCTATTGCCTATGGAGCGAGCATAGGTGGTATATTGACTCCAATCGGTACACCTCCAAATTTGATCTTACTTGGAATTATGCAAAATAACGGTTTGGAGATGATACCTTTTATGCAATGGATGGTAATGGTTGCACCTCTTTGTATAGTAATGATAATAGCTATGAGCTTCTTATTAAGCATCGGTGTCAAAGATGTAAAAGTCACACGGAATATTGAACTTCCTTCTTTTTCAGCAGAACAGAAAAAAGTAAGTTTTCTGCTCTTAGCTTTGATCGTTCTTTTAGTTGTTAATGCACCTATTAAACCGTATTGGAATGGATTAGGTCTTAGTGAAAGCGGTATTTTATTAGGTTTTGGTTTACTTCTTTTTATGCCTCCGTTTAAGATACTTGACTGGATTGAAGATCACAATAAAATTCCTTATGCAGTTATTATGCTGTTTGGTGCAGGATTTTCGATTGCAAAAGCATTTGTTGAAACAGGTTTAGCTGATGCTATAGCATCTTATGTATTGGGAATGACTCACTTTTCACCTATATTGCTGCTTTTTAGCATTGCATTTATGATAACGTTTGCAACTGAAGTAACCTCAAATACCGCACTTATATCTATTATGCTACCGGTCATTTATTCTGTAAGTGAACAGGCAGGAATCAATACGACACTCTTTATGATGGTTGCGACAATATGTGGGTCATACGCCTTTATGCTTCCAATCGCAACACCTCCTAATGCTATAGCGATGAGTAGTGGAGTGGTACATGTTAAAGATATGATCCGTTATGGAATAGTACTCAATCTTCTTGGAATATTTTTTATTGTAATGATTGCAGAATATTTTTGGAAAGGTGTATTTTTTAACTAAAATCTGATAAGATTTGAAAAAATTTAGAGGGAAATAGAAATGGTAGTTCACATCGTTATGTTTAAATTCAAAGAGGAAAACAAAGCACGTAACTTAGCAAAAGTACAGGCAAAGTTGGAAAAATTAGAAGAGTTAATTGATGAATTAAAAACTATAGAGGTAGGAATTAACTTTACAGAAGCTGACAGAGCGATGGACTTGTCTTTATATTCAACGTTTGAAACACAAGAAGACTTAAAGGCATATGCAGTACATCCTGAACATTTAAAAGTTGTAGAACTTATTAAAGAGGTTACACTTGAATCTAAAGTTGTAGACTATATTTTAGAATAGTTGGCGAATAAACAATATAAAAGAACATGCTTAAAACGTCAAACTAGTTGAAAATTATTTATTCCTTCTATAAGTTTCTGTGTTACTATGTGGAAAATTAATCAAAAAGGATAGGTAATGAGTAAAATTACAGGTGAACCGACGTTACAAGGTATTGATGATTACAATACTTTAAGTGGTGAAAAAAAGAAAATTTTTTGGGCGGTTATAATTGCAGGTCTTATTATAGGCTCAACATATGTAATCGCTTCAAAAATTTTTACAAACGCTGAAGACAATTTACCGGTTCAAGAAACAATCAAATCTATCCCCGTTAAGTAAAAGGTAGTTAATGTTAACAATGATCATCGGGATCTATAGTATATATGTACTGATCTCTATTTATACAAGTATTATGCAGATTGGTTATATCAATCAGGCAAAAAGAGCAGAGGCAGTATTATTAGCTCCTAGTGAATTTTTAAAAGCAGGAAATTATTCCGTAGCAAAAGAGAAACTCTCTTTATTAAATACATTTGTAGAGTATTTTATTTTTTTAATTTGGATAGGTTTTGGTATAAGCTATTTAGCAGACAAGTTTTATTTTCTTCAAGATGAATCTATCAAAAATATAGCAGTAGTAATGGGCTTTATTTTGATTAACTATATTGTTTCACTCCCTTTTGCATATTATGAAAAGTTTGTATTAGATCAAGAGTTTGGATTTAATAAGTCTACCTTAGGACAATGGATTAAAGATACCGTGATTTCTGTAGTGATGATGGTATTACTCGGTTCTTTAGTAGTTTGGGGTGTTTATCTGATTATGAGCAGTTTCGAATTGTGGTGGCTATGGAGTTTTGTATTTATTTTTACCGTTATAGTTTTAGTTAATATGCTCTATCCGACATTCCGTGCAATGTTTTTTGATAAGTTGACACCACTTCAAGATGAAAAATTAGATGCAGAAATTAAACGTCTTATGGATGAAACAGGGTTTATAAGTTCAGGTGTATTTGTCAGTGATGCATCTAAACGTGATGCAAGATTAAATGCATATTTCGGCGGTTTTGGAAAAGCCAAAAAAGTTGTTTTGTTTGATACACTTTTAGAAAAACTTTCTACTAGAGAATTATTGGCAGTACTAGGGCATGAGCTTGGACATTTTGCTCATGGCGATGTGTATAAAAATATCGCTATGCTAGGTGCAATGTTGTTTGCAATGTTTGCGGTTTTTGGTAATCTGCCTGAAAGTTTATATCATTCTCTAGGGCTTTCTCAAGAACCGTATGTCGTGATGATCCTTTTTATTCTGTTTATGCCGATTCTAGGATTCTTAATGATGCCAATTATGGGATATGTCAGTCGCAAATATGAATACGCGGCAGATAAAAAAGGAAGTGAACTTGGTGGAGAAGGCGGAGAGATAGAACTTGCTAATGCTCTTGTAAAACTAGTTGCTGAAAATAAAAGTTTTCCACTTTCACATCCAATATATATCTTTTTTCACTATACGCATCCACCTGTAATTGAGCGTCTTAAAGTACTGGGAATGGATATCAAAGGTATAGATAAAACTGCTTTAGAGGGAAAATGCGAAGCAAATATATAGTCAGAGAACTTTTAAAAAATGTCAGTGAAACTCTCAAAGATATTGAACGTGCACAACGAGAGGCACAGCTTCTTTTAAATTTTTATCTTGAAAAAGATGAACTTTGGCTTATTACAAATCAAAACAGTGAAGTGGAAGTAGGGGAAGAATTTTTTACTTTAGTGAAACGTAGAGCTAAAAATGAGCCTTTAGAGTATATTACAAATAGAGTAAGTTTTTATTCAGAAGAGTTTTATGTGGATGAGGGTGCTTTAATCCCAAGACCCGAAACTGAACTCCTAATTGATGAAGTGATAAAATGCATGGACAAAGATGCAAAATTGACTTTTGTAGAGGTTGGAGTAGGGAGTGGGATCATCTCGATTATGCTGGCTCGTCACTTTCAAAATGCAAAGTTTATCGCAGTTGATATTTCTGAGAAAGCTTTGGCAGTTGCCAAGAAAAATATTGCAAAATTCGATTTAGAAGATCGTATAGAACTGCGTCACGGTTCACTTCTAGATCAAGTGGATGAAACAATTGACTATCTGGTGTCAAATCCCCCATACATTGCAAATGATGCAGCCTTAGAGAGTAATCTTTCTTATGAACCTCAAAATGCACTTTTTGGAGGGAATATCGGAGATGAAATTATTCAACAACTGCTTGATGAAGTCTTAAAACGAAAAATTAAGTTTTTTAGCTGTGAGATGGGTTATGATCAAAAAGATAAAATACAGAACTATTTGAAAGATAAACCTTACGAAAATTTGGATTTTTACAAAGATCTGAGTAATTTTGATAGAGGTTTCACTTTAAAGGCAACATAATGGTTAAGAGAAATATCTACCTAGATTTTAGTTACTTGTTAGTTCTGGCAGCAAGTTTCGGTGCTGTTTTAGCACTTGGTGCTTTAGTGGCTCCAGTTGTCTTTCACACAGATAAAATGTTAGTTGGAATTTTATTAGATAACTATAATGCCGGAATTATTATGGGTGAGATTTTCCATAGATTTTCTTATTGGATCTATTTTTTAGCTGCATATGTAGTAGTGTATGAAATGTTGATGTACAAACAGGGACAACGCGATAATCTTGTTTTAATAAGTGCTTTTTTAACAGTGGCAACTTCATTGATGTTCTCGGCCGTATATTCGCCAAAAATTTTAGCGATGCAGTCTATCGGAGCTGAAGCTACGCAAAGTGATACATTTGCAAATATTCATATAGCAAGTGAAATAGATTTTAAAATTTTGGCTGTAGCTTTAGTAGTCCTATTTGTTCGCCGTTTGATGCTACTGAGGCTCTCTTAACAGATTTTTAACACTTCTTTCGATAAAATCTTTACACTTTAACATAAGAAGTGGATAAGATGCCTTTTTTTAAAACCTTACTTTTCTTTTTATTTTCAATATCATTATTAGCGTCATCAAACTATTCAACTGCAGTGAAAGAGAAAAAGATCTATCCTATGGGAAAAAAGATCTATGAAAAAAAGTGTCAAGAGATTGATCTTTCACATTACAGCTCTTACGAAAGTTTATCCCTGGATCTAAACGAAAACGTTTTGTGCCAACAGTTAAACCCTAGACACCTTGAAGCGGTTGCTTTATATCTTTGGGATGTCAAAAGGACTGCTTCTACCCATAAACATTTTGAAAAATTGAAAGTTTCAAAAGAGGAAAAGTGTCCGGTTTGTGGTATGTTTTTATATAAATATCCGTCTTGGATTGCAAAAATTGAGTATAAAACAAAAGAATATTATTTTGATGGTAATAAAGACCTGTTTAAATATTATTTTGAGCATAGAACAGGAACCACAAATATATTAGTTCCTGATTATTACACTCAAAAAACACTTGATGCAACAAAAGCATATTTTGTGCTCGGAAGTGATGTTTACGGACCGATGGGAAATGAATTGATCGCGTTTGAGAGATTAGAATCTGCAAAAAAATTTCTTCTTGATCATAAAGGAAAAAAAGTAGTGCCTTTTGATGAAGTTGACGAAGATATGGTGTACTCTTTAGATGATTAGTTTTAACTCGCAACTTTTTTTCTATGCATTGCAATCACTTTTTCGTTTCTTTTCGAAAAATATATTTATTGTTATCATCTACACACTTTTGGTAATGCTGCTCTCTACGTTCTTTTTGATTCAAACAAGTATAAAAACGATGATACTGACTGAAACGGAAAAACTACCGGATATAGTTCTACAGAACCAAAAAGCTTTGCAGATAACTACAATGGATGACCATAAGCTTGATAAAGTACTTGAATTTTATGGTGTGAGTAATGTATCGGGAAGAGTATATGGTCAGTATGATTACAAACAGTCCGATACTGTTTTTACAATTATGGGGATTGATGTTTTTGAGGTTCAAAAAGAGGGCTATATCAATGAACTTCTGAAAAAATATGATTTAGCATCAAACAGTATGTTTGTATCGACGCAATTGAAATCTATATTTCAAAGCCATTATTACACTGAATATTTTAATTTTGTAAAACCCTCTTTAGATCTAAAACAGATGAAGTTCTTTCAGACATTTAAGTCTGAAGAGTTGGATAAACAAAAGCTTTGTATTATGTCTAAAGAGGATGCCAGAGAAGTTTTTGGCTATCAACCTGACGAGATAACAGATGTCGCGATCTATCTTTCAAACCCAAATGAATTAATGAATGTGATCACAAAACTGCAGCAACTTTATCCAAATGCAAAAATAATTACAAAAGAGGATGAAAAAACAAAGATAGAACAACTGTTTGATTATGACAGTGGAGTTTTTATTACCCTTTTTATAATTGCAATCCTTACCTTTTTTATGATTATTTTTGACAAGACAAACGGTGTTAGCAGTTCTGAAAAAAAAGAGATAGGAATACTCAAAGCATTGGGGTGGAGAGTGGAAGATATTTTACGGGTAAAACTGTATGAAGCAAGTATAGTCTCTTTATTCTCTTATATTTTAGGGGTATTGCTTGCACTTATTTATCTTTATATTTTTGACGGATATTATATTCGAGATATTTTCTTAAATATCATAAATGTATCGGCTATAGATTCACTTAATATAACACTTGACATAAAAGCTTTAGCAATAGTGTTTTTCTTGAGTGTACCTGTTTATATAGCTGCAACACTTATCCCTTCATGGAGAGTGGCAACACGTGATGCTGATGAGGTGATGAGATGATCAAGTTAATAGACATCAATAAAATGTATAATGAGAAAGATGCGTTAAAAAATATCAATGTAACATTTAAAGAGGGAGAGCTCATTATTTTAAAAGGGGTGAGCGGAAGTGGAAAGACAACTATCCTTTCATTAATCTCTGCAATGTTAAAACCGACTTCAGGAGAAGTGATAGTTGATGGGAAGAAGCTTTCTAAAATAGCTGATCATTTTGCAAGTGAATATAGACGTGACAATATAGGATTTATTTTTCAAAAATACAATCTTATTTCAAATATGAGTGTAGCAGACAATATTTTACTTCCTCTACGTCCTTTAAATCTTTCAAAAGAAGAATTAAATACTAGACTGGATAAAGTACTGGCTCAGTATAAACTTGAAGAGGATAGTGCTTCTATGTCTCAAAATCTTTCAGGTGGTCAGCAGCAGCGTGTAGCAATTGCAAGAGCTATTATCAATGATCCAAAGATTATTTTGGCAGATGAGCCTACATCAAATTTAGATAGAGCTTTGTCTTTAGAGTTTATTGAACAAGTAAAGGCATTAAAAGCTGCAAATAAAACTATTATCATCGCAACACACGATCCACTTTTTTTTGAACTTGACTTTGTTGATCGAATAATTGAGATCGAAGACGGGCAAATAATACAATGATTTTTACACCTGAAATACTTACGATCTATCTCTTGGATATTCTCTTTTTGGGTTTTGCTTCGATCGCATTTTATTTCAGTATGAAAATTGCACTTAACTACGATCGTAATCAAAATACAACATTGCAATATGATTTAGAGAAGAAGAGTTATTTAGCATCTACCATCATTAAGTTTATTCTCTTAATTAAAATTCCGATGTTTGTGTTTTTTGTTTTTACTCTCGATAAACTTTCAAACATTCTTGTCGGTGCAATGTGCGCGGCAGGTGTCGTTAATGCTACAGAATATGGTGTCCCTTTACTTATTTTAAAGATGTTAAACTTGTACCTCTTTGCATTTTGGATCACTTTAAATAGTGAAGATATGAAAACAGAGGAACAGAGATATTTTAAAGTCAAGTTCATTTTATTTTTCGTAGCATTTGTATTTTTAGTGACAGAGATAATTGCAGAAATTATGATGTTTTCAAATATAGATATTAATAGTGTTGTTGACTGCTGCGGTACAATTTTTTCTGTAACAGATACGACTTATATCTCTGAAATATTAGCCAAAGAAAAGTTTTTAACAGTCATTTTTTATGCAAACTTTGCTGCTTTATCTGTTGCTTATTTTATGAAAAACAGGATTATATACGGAGTATTGAGTTTGTCTTTTTTGATAATAGCGCTTTTATCTCTTATCTCTTTTTTTGGAACATATATCTATGAGTTACCGACGCATCATTGTCCGTTTTGTATGCTTCAAAAAGATTATATGTATATTGGGTATCTTTTATATATCTTCTTGTTTTACGGAACGTTTTACGGGATCTCTTTAACATTTTTAGAGTATGACAAAAAAGAGTTACAAAGAAGGTTCTCTTTCTCTTTATGGCTGAATCTTGCCTATGTGGTAATAATCAGTTTCTATCCACTTTATTATTATCTATCTAACGGAGTGTGGCTTTATTAACGGTTAGGTCCGAACTTGTCATTCCACCACTCTTGAGGTGTGTATGTTGCTTTCTTTATAGTTTCTTCATCAAACGGATATTCAAAGTTTTCACAGTATTGTAAAATAGTTTCGTAAGCTTCATTTATCTGCATACTCATTTTAGTGGCTTTATCGGGATTATCTTTGTGTTTATCCGGATGCCATTTCTTCATAAGTAATTTGTATTTTTGTTTGATTTCTTTTAAAGAGGATTGTTCACGAAGACCAAGGAGTGATTTGGCCTTCATAATTTTTTCAAAGGAGTTCAAGCTAGCTTAGTCTTGTTGTTTTCTCATATATGCAGGGATATCAAGGTAGTCACCGTCTAACTCACCACCTACAACCATACGAGGCGTTATTTTGATTTTTGGAGCCATTGGCTCTTGAGCTTCAAAGTTAGTATTATTTGTTGATTTTTCCTCTTCAGCTTTATCAAAACCAGTTGCAACTATAGTGATTCTTACATAGTTCTCAGGTAAGTTCTCATCTGTTGATGTCCCCCATATAACATCAGCTTCATTATGTGCACTTTCATGAACAACTTCCATAGCTTCAGACATCTCAAAAAATGAGAAATCAGGATGGATTTTAAAGTGAACAAGTACACCCATTGCACCGTTGATTGACATGTTGTCAAGTAACGGAGACTCAATTGCCGCTTTGATCGCCTCATAAGCGGCATTTTCACCTTCATGCTCACCAACACCCATAAGTGCCATACCTTGATGGCTCATTACAGTTTGTAGATCGGCGAAGTCAAGGTTGATGTCATTGTCACCGCTTGAAAGGATAACACCAGATGTACCGCTTACAGCTTGTGCTAGTACACTGTCAACAATTTTAAAACTGTCTTTAAGACCTAGTTTCTTGTCGATAATAGATAAAAGTTTGTCGTTTGGAATAACAACAATTGAGTCACTCTCTTTTTTAAGTTCAGCTAAACCTGCATCAGCAAGTTGTAGTCTTTTCTTACCTTCAAATTTAAAAGGTTTTGTAACAACTGAGATAGTCAGAGCTCCAACCTCTTTTGCGATCTGTGCAACAACCGGTGCAGCACCAGTCCCTGTCCCACCGCCAAGACCTGCAGAGATAAATACAATGTCAGCACCTTCTAAAGCGTTTCTGATCTCGTCATAGTTCTCTAATGCAGAATCACGACCAACTTCAGGTTTCATACCTGCACCAAGACCTTTTGTAAGGTTCGCACCGATTTGGATCTTTGTAGCAGCTGTATTTTCATTTAATACTTGAGCATCAGTATTAACAAGCATCATCTCGATACCGCCAACACCTTCATTCAACATATGACCGATCATATTACCGCCGCCGCCACCGACGCCGACAGCAATTATTCTTGCACCGCTTGGGTTTTGTACTTCTTCAACTATAAATGGTTCCATTCTCTCACTCCTTTAAAATAACTGCGTAGCCCAATTCCAAAATTTGTTAATAGCACTAGCTTCATCGCTTTTTTTATCTTTTGTGTTCTCAAGCTTAACCATCTTGGTTGTTTCCTCTTCCTGCTCAGCTACTGGAACACTTTCATTGATTGTTCTGTTGAAATCAACATTTACAGATGAAGTAGGTTCTTCATTTGAATGTCTAACACGTTTATTTACATCAATCTCATATGGTGTATATGGTGTTGCTGAAAACATTACAAGTCCGATTGCACTTGAATATTCAGGTTCAATAAGCCCTTCAAAAAGACCATCCATCTCCATAGGTTTTGCTAAACGAACAGGCACTGAACCGAAAGTCGCAATCGCAAGATCGCGAATCCCTTCCATTTTTGAAAAACCGCCTGTTAGAACTACACCTGCACCAATCTGATCTTTTAGACGTGAATTTTCAATAAACTGAGCAAGAATCATAAGTGTTTCTTCAACTCTGGCGAAAATAACATTATGAACAACCTCTAAAGAGACTTCATGTGTTGTATTTTCATCACCGATAATCGGTAGTTCTATTAAGTCGTTACTTGGAGTTAAGAGTGAACCGAAGTCAAGTTTTACTTTGTCCGCTGCGTTAAGAGGTGTATGAAGTGCCATAGATAAGTCACTTGTTACGTGTTTTGAACCAACACCAAGGTATTCATTGTATCTAATTGCATTACCAGAATAGATCGCAATGTTACTTGTCTCTGCTCCCATATCAATAACTGCTGCACCTAACTCTTTTTCATCTTCGTTAAGTACTGCAATAGCTGAAGCATAAGAGTTTAATACAATGTTTTCAACTTCAACACCTGCACCACGGACAGCTTTTTTAAGGTTGTTAAGGTTTGATTTTTGTGTTGTTATGATGTGTGTTTCTACTTCTAAACGAGAAGCATTCATCCCAAGAGGATCTTCAATAAAGTCTTGATCATCTACTTTAAAATTATAAGGTAATGCATGAAGAACTTCATATTCGTTAGGGATATTTGCATTATAAAGTGAAGTGTGCATTACACGTTTAATCTCTTCAAAACTAATCTCTTTAGATTGAATATTTACGATGCCATTAGAGTTTAAACTTTTTGTATATGCTCCCGAGATAGAAACGATAGCATTTGTAGCAGTTGAACCAGACACACGTTTGGCATCTTCAACAGCAGTTTTAATGCTTCTAGCTGCAAGTTCAATATTTACAATGCTACCTTTTTTTAAGCCTTGCGATTTTGTGGTACCTGCACCTGTGATAGTTATAGAATTGTCATTTGCTATATCTGCAGTTATAGCACAAATCTTTGTCGAGCCTATATCTATGGCTAAAACGCTTCTACTCAATTTAGAGTCCTTGGATAAATATCTCAGTTTTGTATCTGCTTTGTAAAGTTTTCATTAAACCTTCACTAAAGATACCTGTCTTTAATCTAGCTACCACATTAGCTTGATCGTTGTTTGATTTTTCTAGCAACTTTTGTTCCAAAATGTTATAAAGAACAATTTTTCCACTTTGTAAAGTTATAAAACTGCGTTTTTTATCTGCTCTGAAAAGTTTTTGTAAAAATTCTACAAACTCACCTTCACTTAATGAATCTAATTTTTCTGTCGATTCGATAGTTAAAAACTCTGAAGTTTTCCCTTTGAAAACATCGACAGAACTATTAGCTAACTCAAGGATTTTTTCTTTTTTCTTTTGATCTACGTAAAAAGGAACTACTTGTGCTTTTGCTTCAGCAAAACTTTTTGGTGCTGCAGGGTTTACGTTTAGAAGCTCAAAGCTGTAGTAGATACCATCAACTTCTACAGGTTTTATAAATGGTTTTGTCATAGTTGTAGAAGCAAGTTTTTGTAATACCTCAGAGTTAAACGGATTTTTTCTCATTGACACAGTTGCTTTAGCTACAGGTGTATTTGGATCTAGTTTTCCATTTTTATAATCAACAAACGCTCTTAAAGCAGCTTTTTTAGTAGCAGCAGCATTAAGCTCTTCGATTACTGCATCTTTAGCCTGTGCTAATTCAAGTAGTTTTCCATCTTTATCTTTAAAATGTGTTTTATTTTCTTGATAGTATTGAGAAACAGTTGCTTCATCATATGTATCTGTAACAGCTTCTTGTTTGATAAATTTTACATCATAACTAACATTAGTCATAAACTTATTTTGCATCGTTTGCCAATACGATTTTAAGTCATTCTCATTAATATCAATAGTGATCTCTTCTGGAGATAATACTTTATACTCGATTTTGTCTGAAATACCAAGTAAAGTATCAAGTATTTTTGCTTCATTTTCACTTGGCTGTACTTTTAATAAAGAGATTGTTTTTTGAATAAGTAGTTCTTTTCTTAACTCTTTTTCATATTCAGCGATGCTAAGTCTGTTTTGTGATAAAACTTGTTTATAAACCTCTTTATCAAATACACCGTTTTTAAAGAAATTCTTATCTTGTTTAAGTAGTTCATATAATTCTTGATCACTGATACTTAAGTTGTATGATTTTGCTAAATTCACTAAAAGTGCTTGTTGTAGCAGTTGTTGTAAAGCTTGTTTTTGAAGTCCAAACTGTTTTGCTCTTTCTTCATCAAAATTACCTTGAAACATTTGTGCATATTGTTGATAAAGTCTAGAGTAAGATTTTTGAAGCTCTCCCATAGAAATTTCAACATCACCTACTTTGGCAACAGCTCCAGCTTTGTCTCCGTAACTATATTGACCCCAACCGACAAATCCGGCACCGACAAATGCGATAGTCGAGACCCATATAGTAATAATCAGCCACTTCTTGTGTCTTTGCATCCATGTAATCATTAAAGAATATCCTCTTGGTGTAATTTGCGATATTTTATGTAATTAGAGCTTTAAACTTGATAAAGAAACACCACAACGATATAATTTTGTTATGAAAAATGAAGAACTGAAAAATAGAGACCTAAAAGTACTGTGGCATCCGTGTACACAGATGAAAGATCACGAGGTTTTACCTCTCACACCTATTAAAAAAGCTTATGGAGTTTATCTCGAAGATTTTGAAGAAAATAAATATATAGATGCGGTGAGTTCATGGTGGGTAAATATATTTGGACATACTAATAAATATATTAATGAGAAAGTTAAAGAGCAACTCGATACGTTAGAACATGTTATCATTGCCGGCTTTACACATGAACCAGTAGTAAGACTCTCCGAGAGACTTGTAAATATTACACCAAAAGGATTAGATAAGTGTTTTTATGCAGATAACGGATCATCAGCTGTAGAAGTAGCATTGAAGATGAGTTATCATGCAAATTTAAATGATGGGAAAAATAAACCCCTTTTTGTATCACTTACAAACTCTTACCATGGAGAGACGATAGGAGCACTGAGTGTAGGAGATGTGGAGTTATATAAAGATACCTATAAACCGCTTTTAATCCAGTCTGTTCAAACACCTGTGCCAAAAGACACTACTAAAGAAGCAGCTGAAATTGCAGCACAACAGTTTGAAGAATTATGTAAAGAAAGAGCGGATGAGATAAGTGCAATCATATTAGAACCACTTATTCAAGGAGCGGGGTATATGCATATGTACCACCCTGAATTTTTAGTGTTGGTTCGTGATATCTGTAATCGTTACGATATCCATCTTATTGCCGATGAAGTGATGGTTGGTTTTGGTAGAACAGGAGAGATGTTCGCATGCGATGTTGCCGGTATATCACCAGACTTTATTGTACTTTCAAAAGGTTTAACCGGTGGTTATTTACCTCTTTCTGTGGTACTTACATCTAATGAAATCTATATGAAGTTTTACTGTGATTATAATGAGTATAAAGCATTTTTACATTCCCACTCATATACTGGCAATGCACTTGCGTGTGCCGCTGCAAATGCAACACTTGATATTTTTGAAAATGAAAATATTATAGAAAAAAATAGAGAACTTGCAGCTTATATGGCTCAAAGACTAGAAGATTTTAAAACTCTTAAAAATGTTGGTGAGATTAGACAAAGAGGAATGGTGTGTGCCATTGAACTTAAAGGTTACAGTGCTGATGAGAGAATAGGGCTGAAAGTGTACCAATACGGTTTAAAAAATGGCGTATTGCTTCGTCCACTCGGACATGTAGTTTATTTTATGCCGCCGTATGTGATCACTAAAGAGGAGTGTGACAAGATGTTTGATGTAGCTTTAGAGGCTATAAAAGGGCTTTAATTAATATCATCCAATATATTATTGGTATCAAGCATCAATAATCTGCAACTTTTCTCCAAGATGGCAAGTTTCTTTGCCATCTCATGAATATCTCTATTATAGGCATACACACCATAACCGCGAATGACCATAATATTTGTTTTATGTGTTTGAAAATAGTAAGGGATCTCCGATCTGGCACGATCGTACCAGTCTTCAAACTGTTTTGGATCGTAGATGGGAATATTGCCCAGTACTTTATGCCCGAAGTAATCTTTTGGAGAAATTATATTATGGTACAAAGAATATGCTGTTGTGAATTGGGGCATTGAAAAACAGATAAACTTAGCATCTGAAATTTGTGAGTAAATATTATGATGTATGTCAGCATCGATACTAGCTTGATGCCAGCGATAATCTTTTTTAAAGTAAAGTTCTATTAATGAATTTTCATCGAGATCATCAAAAACAGCTTCTTTGGTATTGATTAAAAAACGTCCCGATTCTGTTTTTGCCGAAAGAGAACCGTGGTAGATACCGAAGAAATCCTTTCTAAACATAGAAAGGGACAAAGAGGAGAGTTTACGTTTTAAATGCTCTTTATTCATAATTAGACTTCTTTATTTAAACCAGCTTTTCATTTTATCTATGACAGAATCAAGTACACCTTCGTGTGGTGTTGACTCGACGCCAAATGATTCTTGAAGCTTATTGAGTAATTCT
>JBFEUD010000028.1:0-14152 GCA_041547625.1 Sulfurimonas sp. | reverse complement strand
CTAAATACAGAGGTATAGACGTAAATGCACAATTTATGTCTAAAGATAAGATTGTATTCATCTCTTCAAGATTAGGGTATCCAAACGTATTTTCTAAAAGACTTGATAGTAATGAAGTAGAGCAGTTAGTATATTACGGAAAAAACAATTCTGCATGTACTGCACATGGAGAGTATGTAGTATATAAAGCTCGTGAAACTTCTAATAGTTTTAGCGAGAATACTTTTAATTTACATCTAATATCTACAAAAACAGATTTTATTAGACGTCTTACAGCAACGGGAATTAATGAATTTCCTAGGTTTTCAAAAGATGGGGATGCTATTATATTTATTAAAAATTATAAAAACCAGAGTTCAATTGGCATAATGAGATTAAAATATAATAAAAACTATCTCTTCCCGCTAAGATATGGGCGTGTTCAGTCGATGGACTGGTAAATTTATATTTTTTTGGTATAATGTTTGCAAATTATATTTTCGAAGGATTTAAGATATGAAAAGTTTAGTACTTTCTAGCGTTGCTGTAGCACTTTTAGTTTTTAGTGGGTGTAGTTCTAAAGAGCCTGCAGTAGATACTCAAAACGGTTCTGCAAACCAACAAGCTCAAGAAGTTGAAGCTCCGGCAAGCGAAACAGTTACTCCAGAAGAGAGTGTTGTTAGCTCAAGTGATGCATCTGGTATGAGTATGTACGAAGTTGAAAGTAAATTACCGACTATCTATTTTGCTTTTGATAAGTTTGATATTACTTCTGCTGCACAAACAAAAATTGTTGCTGCTGCTGAACTTGGTAAAAGCGGAGCAAAAGATTATAGTGTTAAATTAGAAGGTAACTGTGACGAGTGGGGTAGTGATGAGTACAACTTCGCTTTAGGTTTAAAACGTACTGAAGCAGTAAAAAAAGCATTAGTTGCTGAAGGTATTGATCCATCTCGTATTTCAATGGTTAGCTATGGTGAAAGTAATCCTGTATGTACAGATAAAACAAAAGAGTGCTGGGCTAAAAACCGTAGAGTAAACTTTAAACTTCTTCCATAAGTTCGATAAACATGAAACGCAGTACAATAGCTTTATTACTTAGTGCTGCTACATCTCTTTCTCTATACTGTGCCGAACCGTCAGCGTTTGGTGCAGGAGACCTTTCAAGCGATAATCCATATGGATTGACTCCTGACGAAAAAGCTATTTTAGAAACTAAGAAAAAACTAAAAAAAGTAGATCTTAGTACAAAAACACATGCTTCTCAATTAGACTCGTTAAGAGAAAGAATTGATGGTCTTCAGGATATTATTGAAGCACTAAGTAGAAAATCACACAATAATAAAATTGCATTAAAAGAGTTGCAAGATAAAGATCAAGCAGATAGTAACAGCTCTGATGAATATCAAAAAAGACTCTCTGAATTAGTGCAGCAAAACTCACAAAATGTTCAAACATTACAAGCACAAACATTAGAAATTTCAAAACTAATCGATCAAATTAATCAAAACTATGTTTCGAAAAAAGAGTTTAATGATTTAGTAGCTGATATCAATCAGTTTAAAACTTTAGTATCAAAAGAGTTAAAATCGGGTACGTCCAAAACAAAAGCATCGAAAAAAACAACAAGTGCTGATCTTTATAACAGTGCAAAAAAACATTTTGATAAAAAATATTACTCGAAAGCGATCGAAGAGTATAGTGAGCTAATAGAGCGTAATTACAAACCTGCCTATGCACACTATATGATTGGCGAAATGTATTTTCAACGTAAAGATTACGGAAAAGCGATATCTTACTTTAAAAAATCATCTGCACTTTATTCAAAAGCATCATATATGCCAACGTTGATGTTGCATACTGCACAATCGATGGATGAAACAGGAGATAAAGCACACGCTAAATCTTTTTATCAGGCAATCATACAAAAATATCCAAATTCAAAAGAAGCTCAAAAGGCGAAAAAGCTTTTGAATTAATGTTTTTATGATAAAATCACGAAATTAATAATATAAAGGTTAAACAATGACAATTGAAACAAATCAAATCGTATCTATCGAGTATGAAGTACGTGACGGAGATAAAGTAGTAGACAGCAATGTAGGTGCTGAGCCGTTAGTATTTATGTTCGGAAAAGGTCAAATCATTCCAGGTTTAGAAAACGGAATCAAAGATATGGCAATCGGTGAAAAAGGTGATGTTTTAGTACAACCGGCAGATGCTTACGGTGAATACAATCCAGAAGCAACTCAAGAGGTTCCAAAAGAGCAGTTCGCTGGGATTGATTTACAAGAAGGTATGACACTTTACGGTCAAGGTGAAGATGGTTCTACTGTACAAGTAATTGTAAAAGAAATTAAAGATGCTGCTGTAATTATTGACTTTAATCACCCTCTAGCTGGAAAAAGTTTAATGTTTACAGTAACTATCAACAATGTTAGAGATGCATCTGCTGAAGAAGCTATGACTGGTGTTCCTGAAGAGAATAAGCAAGCAGAATCAGGATGTTGTGGAACTGGTGGCGGCAGCGGCTGTGGATGTCACTAATTTTGTAACAGCTTCAGAAGCGTCAAGCCAAGCTTTTAAAACAGCAACACTGTTAAAATCGCTTACAATTAATGCCCTTATAATGGGCGAAAATGGTGTAGGTAAAAGAACTTTAGCTTCTTTTATCTTGCCAAATGCAACAACTATTGATGGGTCTCATCATGAAGAACTTCTACAAAGTTTAGAAAGTTCAGATGAAATAATTATTACAAATATCGATAACTTTCCAAATTTAAAACTTTTAATTGATGCTATTAAAGAAAATAAAGTCAGAGTAATTGCTACTTCAAAACAAGCATTTAGCAATGAATACCTTGATGATATATTTAGTGTGAAATTCGACATTCCGTCATTATCGGAAAGAGATGAAGATGTTCAAGAATTAATCGACGTATTTACACAGGATGCAGTAAAGTTATTTGGCGGTGATAATAAATTTGATATTAAAAATTTTAAACCGGATTTATCAGATAATGCTAATTCTTTAAGACGACAGGTAATAATAGACTACCTGCTACAAGATATTGATGATAAAGAACTTATGGATATTATAGAAAACTACTTGTTTGACAAGTTAGGTTCAAATAGTGATTATAGAAACTATTTATATCTGTATGAAGTTCCTTTAATTAGAGCAGGTTTAACACGTTTTAAATCACAATTACAATTATCTGATAGATTAGGTCTTAATAGAAATACATTAAGAAAAAAAATATCTGAAAATAAAGAGTATTTACAAGGAGAAAATAATGAGTAAAATAGCAATGATTTTTGCTGGACAAGGTTCACAAGCGGTTGGAATGGGAAAAGATTTTTATGAAAACTCTGAACTTGCTCGTGAGATGTTTGAAAAAGCTGGTGAAAGAATAGGTGTTGATTTTAAAGCACTGATTTTCGAAGAAAATGAAAAGTTAAATGAAACAGCATATACACAACCAGCTATTCTTTTAGTACAAATGATTGCATATAAGCTTTTTAAAGAAGCTTGTCCAGATGTAAAAGCAGAACTGTTTTTAGGTCACTCATTAGGTGAGTTTTCAGCTTTATGTGCAAGTGGAGCAATAGACTATGTAGATGCTGTTGAGTTAGTACATAATCGCGGTGCATATATGCAAGAAGCTTGTAGTGAAATAGAAGCTGGTATGATGGCAATTGTTGGTCTAGATGATGCAGCAGTTGAAAAAATCTGTGTAGAGGCGCAAGCAGACGGAAAAAAAGTTTGGCCTGCAAACTATAATCAAGACGGTCAGCTTGTTGTAGCTGGATTAAAGCCTGATCTTGTATCATTAGAGCAAACTTTTAAAGATGCTGGTGCAAAACGTGCATTGGTTTTAAATATGTCTGTTGCTTCTCACTGTGCTTTATTAGAACCGGCTGTAGCGAAACTTGGAACGCTTATGGAAAATATGATTGCAGATAACTTTGAAGCACCTGTTATCTCAAATGTTACGACAAAACCATACAGTTCAAAAGCTGACGCTATCTCTTTATTAAAAGAACAGCTTACTTCACCAGTAAAATATAAACAATCAATCGAAGCAATTGAAAACGATGTTGACGTAGCAATTGAATTTGGAAATGGTGTTGTATTAAAAGGTCTAAACAGAAGAATTGGAAAAGGTTTAAAAACATTAAACGTTTCAGATATGGCCTCTTTAGAAAAGGTAAAAGAGGAAATCTGTTCATAAATGAAAATAACTCTCGCTCAAACATCTCCTAAGTTAAATAGAATTAACTTAGATGATGTTGTCTCTATCATTCAAAGTGTAAAAGAAACATCCGATCTTATTGTATTTCCAGAACTAAGTCTTAGTGGTTATATGCTTCAAGATAAACTTTATGAAGATGCTTGGACTGAAGAAGAACTGGATATCTTAAAAAAACTCAGTCAGGAAATAGATATAGCAGTTGGTGCTGCTATGAAAGATGGAAACGTTTTTAGAAATTCTGCTTTGTATTTTAGCGAAGGCAAATTACTTTCAAAGCACATAAAGGTGCATTTACCAAACTACGGAATGTTTGAAGAAGCACGTTACTTTGAAGGTGGTGATAAATTTGAAGCTTTTGAAGTAAACGGGAAAAAAATTTCAATGTTAGTTTGTGAAGACTTATGGCATGAAAACGTGCATCAAGAGATCATAAAACTAGATCCTGATTATATCCTTGCTTTAGTAGCATCACCAGCAAGAGGTTTTCATGATAATGGTTTATCTATAGAAGACAGATGGTATGAAATTATTCAAACACTTTCAAAAGAGGCAAAAGCAAAACTGATCTTTGTAAATCGTGTCGGTTTTGAGGACGGTCTTGGTTTTTGGGGTGGAAGCTGTATTGTAGATAATGGAAGTATAGTTGAAAAACTGCCGAGATTTAAAATAAATATAGAAACATTTGAGGTATAAAATGAAAATAGCAATTATGGGTGCAATGCCCGAAGAAGTAGCTCCAATTTTAGAAAAATTAGGCTCTTACACTACAGTTGAATATGCTGGAAACAAATACTATGAAGCAAATTATAAAGGTGTTGATGTAGTTGTAGCATATTCAAAGATAGGAAAAGTTTTTTCTACTTTAACAGCTACAACTATGATCGAACATTTTGGATGTGAAAAGTTACTGTTTAGCGGTGTTGCTGGTGCTGTCAATCCTGAGTTAAAAGTTGGTGATTTAGTAGTAGCGACAAAGCTTTCTCAACATGATTTAGATATTTCCGCATTTGGTCATCCTTTCGGTTATGTTCCTGAAGGTGCAGTATACGTTGAAGCAGATCAAGAACTAATAAATATCAGTAAAACAGTAGCTCAAAGCTTAGGTAAAACTGTTCGTGAAGGTATCATTGCTACAGGTGATCAGTTTGTTGCAAATGAAGAGCGTAAAAACTGGATTGGTGAGACTTTCAAGGCAGATGCATTAGAGATGGAAGGTGGAAGTGTTGCAGTTGTTTGTAATGCTTTAAATGTGCCTTTTTTCATTTTAAGAGCAATTAGTGATGCCGCAGATATGGATGCAAGTTTCTCATTCGATGAGTTTTTAGAGACAAGTGCTATAGAATCTGCAGAATTTGTTATGACGATGTTGGATGAGATTGTTAAATAATGGGTATTAAATTATCTAAAAAAATCATGTCTAAACTCGGTAAGACAAATGCCGAATTTGGACTTATAGAAGAGGGTGATAAGATCCTAGTAGGGCTTAGCGGTGGTAAAGACTCTTTAACACTTGTTCATGCTTTAAAAGAACAACAGCGCCGTGCACCTTTTAAATTTGAATTTATTGCAGTAACGATCAGTTATGGAATGGGTGAAGATTACTCAAACTTAGCTGCACACTGTAAAGAGTATGATATACCTCATATGATTCAAGAGACTGATACATATGAACTGGCAAAAGAGAAGATTAGAAAAAACTCTTCATTTTGTAGTTTCTTTTCCCGAATGAGAAGAGGATATATTTATACGGTAGCCAAAGAGCATGGATGTAATAAAGTAGCTTTAGGACATCATTTAGATGATGCAGCAGAGAGTTTTTTTATGAACTTTATTTATAACGGTCAGCTTCGCTCTTTAGCACCAAAATATACAGCAGAAAACGGCTTAGTCGTTATTCGTCCACTTATTCAAATGCGTGAGCGCCAGTTACGTGCTTTTGTTGTAGAAAACAATATTGAAGCTATTGGTGATGAAGCTTGTCCTGCAATGCGTTTTGACGTAAAAATGCCATATGCTAGAGCAAATACTAAAGAATTACTAGAAAAGATGGAACAAGAACATCCTCAACTGTTTGTTTCATTAAATGCAGCGTTTAAAAATATAAGTGTTGATAGTTTTTTTCTAACTGAAAAAGAGGAAAAAGAAGTAGGGTTTTAAAACCTTATTAAAAAAAGGACTTTTGTAAGTTCTTTAAAGAGTGTTTCTAAAGAAATAAAACTTCTTAGAAGTTTTTCTCTTTAGAAAAGCGACTTCCTTAGAAGTCACCTTTAGCAGCACGCTCAGGAACCATTTCCATAGCTTCTTTAACTTTTAATGCAGCTTCTAACATTTCTGGAGGAAGTGTAGTACCACCGTGAATTGCTAAAGTCATATCCATACTTACTAAGAATGCATCATCGTTTCCATATTGGATATACATAATTCTACATGGCATGAAACCACCGTAATATCTTGAATAGTTAAGGAAAACTTTTGCAGTAGTTAAGTTACATAAAGAGTAAATTCTTGCTTCTTTTACTTCATCTGGAGCAGCATCTTCTTTTGTATACATTTTAACATAGCCAGTAAGTCTCATGTTGTACTCTTCAGTAAGTGCTTCAATTGATTCTTTTACTTCGTCACCACTGATACCTTCAGCAACTTTCCATTCTTTCATCATTGCTCTTGCAGGATCACCGTACTCAACAACTTTTGTGAACATTTCGTCATATGCTGGCATAGCTTTGTCATCTAGACCCCATTGACCTGTTACTGCTGTCCAACCCATATGCATTGTTGAACAACCAGACATAAATAATGATAAACCAGCTGCTAATAAAGCTGCTTTTAGACTTTTTTTCATAAATACCCCTATTTGTAGTTTTGGAAATTAGAGGTTATATTTTACTATGATATTATAAAAGTAGTTTTAAAAATATCACAAAGTTTTTACAATTTACTCTTGAGTGTGTATAACTACTGTATTAGCGAGTTTATCGTGGAGAGATTGATTTCTTTTTGTAAATAATATCATAAGAAAACCTAATCCAAATAGAAATGTTGAAGGGATGTAACCAAGGGATCTGGTAATAGCTTGTTTATTTGAAAGTTCTTCTAATGTATTCGCATCAACAATTTTTATATTTACAACTTTTTTTCCTGGAGTTGCACCTTTGAATTTTTCCCAGAAGATAATTGTAACAACAAGGACAGAAACTTCAAAAATAGTTTCCCAAAAAAAAGATGTTTGAGGTTGCTTGTCTAATGCATGAGGATTACCACTCATTGCCATTTGAAGATTTTGTTGATATGTGGTGAAGTCGAACCACTCACCGCCACTTATCATATAGATGACAATGGCTAAGGGGAGGGCAAGAAAAAATGTGTCTAAGAGGGAAGCAACAAAACGTATGCCGAAACCTGCGTATTTTACTTCACTCATAGTCAATTAGATATGGTAGTTAGGTGCTTCTTGTGTAATGATAACGTCGTGAACGTGAGATTCTTTAAGACCGGCAGAGGTAATTTCAACAAACTCTGCTTTATCCCAGAATGCTTCAATGCTAGCACTTCCACAATAACCCATAGATGAACGAAGACCACCCATCATTTGGTGAACGATACCAGCGATGCTTCCTCTAAATGGAACACGACCTTCAATACCTTCTGGCACAAGTTTGTCAGCAGCAGTCCCTTCTTGGAAATATCTGTCGTTAGAACCTTTTTGCATTGCACCGATACTTCCCATACCACGGTATGATTTGTATTGACGTCCTTGGAACATGATAGTTTCACCAGGAGATTCTTCAGTACCTGCAAGTAATGAACCGGCCATAATACAGCTAGCACCTACTGCTAAAGCTTTTGCAATATCACCAGAGTATTTGATACCACCGTCAGCGATAACAGGAACACCGTGTTTTCTAGCTGCCGCAGCACATTCGTCGATTGCAGAGATTTGAGGTACACCAACACCTGCAACGATACGAGTAGTACAGATTGAACCAGGTCCGATACCAACTTTAACACCGTCAGCACCAGCTTCGATTAAAGCTTCAGTCGCTTCAGCAGTTGCAATGTTTCCAGCAATTACGTCTACCGCTAAAGTTTTTTTGATCTCTTTTACAGTATCTAAGATACCTTTAGAGTGACCGTGAGCAGAATCAAGAACAAGTACATCCGCACCAGCTTCAACAAGTGCTTTTGCACGATCAAGCTGTCCAACACCGATAGCAGCACCAACAACTAAACGACCAAAATCATCTTTGTTAGAATTTGGGTATTCAATACGTTTTTTGATATCTTTAATTGTAACAAGTCCTTTTAAGAAACCTCCATCATCAATAATAGGAAGTTTTTCGATCTTGTTTTGGTGCATAATATCAGCTGCATCATCAAGACTAATACCTTGTTGAGCTGTAATCAGTGGCATAGGTGTCATAACTTCAGATATGATTTTTCTCATATCTTTTTCAAATCTCATATCACGGTTTGTAAGAATTCCTAAAAGTTTATTATGACCGTCTACAACTGGAACACCAGAAATTTTGAATTCGTTCATTAAAGCTTCAGCTTCACCAAGTGTTGCATCTGGATGAACATAGATAGGATCTATAATAATTCCGCTTTCAGATTTTTTTACTTTTCTTACTTGTTGACATTGTGATTCAATATCCATATTTTTATGGATAATACCGATACCACCAAGTCTTGCCATTGCAATAGCAGCACGGTATTCAGTAACTGTATCCATCGCAGCAGAAACCATAGGGATTTTTAAAGTGATATTACGTGTTAATTTTGTTTCAAGTGAAACTTCTTTTGGAAGAACTTCAGAATATTGTGGTACTAAAAGTACATCTTCAAATGTTAGAGCGCGTTTACGAATTCTCATGGTTTTCCTTTTGCAGAGTTAAAATGGTTATCGATTATTTAAATTTTTGCATTATACCTCTTTTGTTGTTAAAAAGAGGTAAAAGGAGCTTACTTTTTCTTTCTAAAAAGGTGATAATTTTCAGCTTCAAGCATATCTTCAATGTATCCTACGACACATTTTGAACATTCTGTCCATATTCCAGAAGGAAGACGAATTTCGAGTTTATTTTTTTCACGAAGTTTAATGATTTTTTTTGCTGAAAGAACTTTTGTTACAGGCGAGAAGTCAACATCAGTCAGATCAACATCGTTTTTGTAAAAACAAGTTTGCTTTTTAAAGTTCCCCCAACCTGGAACACCTTCTTCAGTATATGGAACTTCATAACCATTTTTAAACTTTACCATCATTTTATAGTAAGAGTCTTCAAAAACTGTAGTTACTTTTCCTGGACCAAATACAAGACCGTAAACTTTATCTTTTACTTTTACTTTATCAAAATATGCCATAGCTATATCCTTTATTATTTGTAGTCAACTTCTTTTTCTAGACTTAATGCACCGTCAAACAGAGTTTGCTCATTATAAGGTTTTGCAATCAGCTGTAAACCGACAGGCATACCCTCACCGTTTTTCATAATCGGGAGTGAAAGAGCAGGTAGTCCGGCAAGGTTTACACTAATTGTATAAATATCGCTCAAATACATCTCCATAGGGTTTGCAAGTTCACCAAATTTAGGAGCTACAGTAGGTGCTACAGGTGAAAGGATAAGATCAACATCTTCAAAAATTCTCTCATATTCTTCTTTGATTAGATGTCTTGTTTTTTGTGCTTTTACGTAATATGCTTCATAGTAACCGCTGCTTAAAACGAAGTTACCAAGTAAAATTCTTCTTTTTACTTCATCGCCGAAACCTTGGCTTCTTGTTTGAACAAAAGTGTCTTCAAGATTTTTTCCATCCACACGGTTACCGTAACGGATACCGTCATAACGAGCAAGATTTGTTGTAGCTTCTGCAGTTGCAGTGATATAGTAAGCTGAGATATCGTATTTTGCATCCATAAGTTCACGTTCAACGATCTCGTGTCCTGCAGCTTTTAATGATTCGATAGCAAGTTTATATGCATTTTTGATATCTTCACTTGCATTTTCTATGTATTTTGGAAGTACTGCAACTTTAAGTTTTCTAGCAGGATTTAAGTTAGGTACAACTTTATCATCCATTTTTGCATTAGTCGAATCTTTTTCATCGCTTCCGCTGATAATATCGTAAAGGATAGCTGCATCTTCTACATTTTGAGTCATAGGACCGATTTGATCAAGGCTTGAAGCATATGCACCAAGACCGTAACGGCTTACTCTTCCATATGTCGGTTTCATCCCAACGATACCACAATATGCTGCAGGCTGACGGATAGAACCACCCGTGTCAGATCCTAGAGCTGCAATAGCAAGCCCTGCACCAACAACAGCTGCACTACCGCCTGAACTTCCACCAGGGACACGGTCAGATGCATGAGGATTTAGTGTTTTACCATAGAAACTTGATTCTGTCGTCGAACCCATAGCAAACTCATCCATATTTGTTCTACCAAATGGTGAAAGACCAGCATCTAACATCTTATTGATGACTGTTGCATTATATGGAGCTATATAGCCTTGAAGGATGTTTGAAGCTGACGTAACAGACCAATCTTTTACTTGGATATTGTCTTTAATTGCGATTGGAATACCTTCACCGAAATCTTTTACATCGATGTATCCGTTTAGATCTTTATTAGCTTCGATTTTTTCTGCGAGTTCTTTTTTAAATGTGTTTATTTCTTCTTTTGAGAGTTGTAGGGCTTCTTTTAATGTAATCATTAAATTTCCTATGATCTGTAAAATTATTTAGAGTATTATATCTAAATGTGTTTATTTTTTTATTAGAGAAGGGTTACGAATTTGGCGGATACACAAAGTAGCGCATATTTATATTTTGTAATTGTTCACTCCAGCCAATAAAAATAATTTGTCCTTCGCGTGAAATTGATTTATGTTTTTCTAAAAAATAGTGCTGCATGATGTTGTCGATATTTTGATCTTTTTTGCAGTATGCAACCCAGATAAAACCAATTTTTTTTAGAAGCGGCACCTCTTTTCTGCTACGCATAATGTTTCGTAATTCAGTTTCTATATTTTGTACATCACTCTTATCTGAAAAATGTGAGATCTCTACTACAGCCTCTAAATCATTATCGTCTATAATTTTTTTCCAGCGATCATGAGGAAATTTTTCTGAAAATTTATAGCTTTCATACATTTGTTTTTTAGAAATTCCATACGATACACTTTGGATGTAGTTTTGTGCATTTTCTCTTAAATCACTTATTTTTTCATTGCTATATGAATGGGCAGAAAAACCATTTTGATCGAAGAAATTTAAAGATTCTAAATAGTCTAATACTGTTTCCTCTTTAACACGTCCTTTTTCGTGAACTATTTTAATAGGATAGTGTTCAATGAAAGAGAGTTCAGGGTTTATATTGAGGGTGTTTTGAAGTATAGAAATTATGTCATTCATCTGCTTGTAACTTTTTGTTTTTGTATATTATAGAACGTAAAAAATTTTGACGCCTTAAGTTAGTGATATAATTCCGCACAAAAAAATAAGGTTAAGTGTAAGTGGAAAACTTTTTACTGATATTTTTAGCGATGTTTATCGGCTATGTTTTTAAAAGAACACAGATATTTGAAGAGGAAGTCGCAGTAGGATTAAACAAGTTTGTTCTTTATATATCACTGCCCGCTCTGATACTTTTACAAATATCCCAACTACGGTTTTCTTTTGAGATTTTAATTCCTGTCATTATCTCATGGAGTGTAATGATTGCATCTGCAACGATAGTTCTTGTTTTTGCAAAAATTATGGCGTTTTCAAAAGAGGTAACAGGAATGTTGATGCTAGTCGCGGTACTGACAAACAGCTCTTTTTTAGGACTTCCGATTATTCAGTCTTATTATGGTGTAGAGGCTACACCTTACATTATGATTTACGATCAATTGGGAGTCTTTTTGGCTTTGGCAACCTATGGAACTTTTGTTACCGCTTACTATAGTGCATCGAGTAAGATGACAGCATCGATAATTGTGTATAAAATAGTTACTTTTCCACCTTTAATAGCACTCCTTATTGCATTGTTTGTAAACGGCATTGAGTTTCCATCTGAGATAGAGTATGTTTTGCATTCGCTCTCAGTTACGGTTATCCCCTTAGCCCTTGTAGCAGTCGGTTTACAACTGCAGTTTAAATTGCCAAACCATGAATTTAAACCACTTAGCGTAGCACTGCTGATCAAGCTGATTATTGCACCTATAATTGCAATACTTATTTGTTATATATTTGCTTGGGATACTTTAGCGGCAAAAGTTTCTATTCTAGAAGCGGCTATGGCCCCTATGATAACGGCAGGAGCGATGGCTTCTATGGCAGGACTCGCACCAAGACTTAGCTCGGCTGTCATTGGTTACGGAGTAATTGCTTCCTTTGCTACGAGTTATGTTTTTTATCTTTTTCTATAGCCTGCATAGGTGAAGAGGAGGGGTAGAGTACTTTCCCTGAAGGTACAACTAACGATGATGTTCGTAAATGGTCATCTTGATCATCAAAAAAGATATGTGCTTTGAATGATTTTAATATATTGCTCTTCTCAACACCACCGAGAAAAAAAGCCTCATCTACATAAACTCCCCAGTGTCTGAGTGTTTTTATGACTCTAAGATCTGCAGGGCTGTTTCTGGCAGTCACGATTGCAATACGTACGGGAGAATACTCCACTTTCATAGGAAGTCTTTCTTGAAGTTTTGAAAGTTTTTTCAAAAAGTTTGCAAAAGGTCCTTCGCTCATAGGGATGTTTTGTGAATTGTTTTCATTTTCATGGAAAGCTTCGATCCCTTTTTCTTTGTAAACCAATTCGCTAGACTCGTCAAACAGTACCGCATCACCGTCAAAAGCTATACGTACTTGATCGTCTGGAAGTTCACATTTGTATTTTGGCGGTATGGAAAGTACCGCAGATGCACACGCCCCCGAGTCTATCACTTTCTGTGCATCGGCTTCATTTGTCGTTAAAAAGAGATCAACGTCAAAAGCTTCCAGGTAGTCTGCACTCGATTCACCCGCAGTAAAAGCCGAACGGGTAACATTTAGACCTATTTGTCTGATCGTATTTAATACTCTGATCCCTGTTTCAGGGGAATTCCTTGACATAACTACTACTTCAACAAGAGGTGCTTCATTCTCTTTTTGGTATCTGTTGAGATTCAAAAGTGCTTTTACAAGTGGAAAGCCAATCCCTTCATCCAAAGGGATGTCTTCATTTTCAAGCATATATTCTCTGTATTTCTCTATGGCATGGTTAGGATCTTTTTTGTACTCCTCTTGAAAGAGTCTATCGGATTCTGAAAGATCAAATAAAGCCGTTGCCGAGATCCCTATAACTAGTGTGTCTTTTAAATTTAAAGGCATTGTTTATTCTCCATAATGTGTCCACATTCGTAAAACTCTTACTACTTTTTCAGGCTCTTTTACTTCGTATATGATTCTATGATGATGGTTGATCCGGCGTGCAAAAGTATTGTGAAGATTTCCGATCAGTTTTTCAAAAGAGGGATGCTGTTGAAAAGGATCTGTTTTTAATATCTCTATAAGTTCCTTAGCTTTATCGGCAAGGTTTGAACCTGTGAGTTTTTTGGCATCCTTAAGTGCATGATGTGAGAAAAGAACTTTATAATTTACCATTCGATCTCTTCGCTAAAAGAATTGTCGTCTAATTCTCTGACTTCATCTATTGAACTGATAAGTTCCGGTATGGAATTGAGGTAATGTACTTCTCTTAAAACGTTAAAATGTTGATCAAGACTTCTATTGTTGGTTATCTCTGAAATCGATTCATCAAAGGTTTTTAGTGTATCTGACATCCCTATACCTATTATATATGAAATTATAGTTTAGAAGTATTATATGGAGAGTTGCTTGAAGTAAGATAAAATATATTAGTATTAATTAAAATGATCGAGGTGTAT
>JBFEUD010000027.1:0-14231 GCA_041547625.1 Sulfurimonas sp. | reverse complement strand
CTTGAAAGTGCTGATTTAAAAGATCCAAAAGTGTTGCAAGAGGCTATTAAGCAGGCGGTTGAGACAAAAGCATCCGTTGTGGCACAAGATGAAAAAGAGCGTGGACTACGTGCAGCACTTAACTATGGGCATACATTCGGCCACGTTATTGAAAATGAAACACAGTACAAAACATACTTGCATGGTGAAGCGGTTGCAATAGGTATCATGATGGCTAACCAGCTTGCAGTAAAGCTTGGATTGATGAGTGAAGATGAAGCTGCTCGTGTTGCAAACGTACTCAAGAAATATGACTTACCGGCAAGTTATGCGATCAAAGATGTACAGGCATTCTACGAAGCGTTTTTCTTGGATAAAAAAAGCTCGGATGCAAACATTACTTTTATTTTAGCGGAGTCAATCGGCGGCGTTGAGATGTTAGATAATATTCCAAAAGAAACGGTAGTGTCTGTTTTAGAACAGTTTGGAGAGCGTTAATGAAAAAAAGTTTGCTGTTTCTCTTACTCTTAGTTTTTCAGACATTACTATTCGCTGTAGAAGATACTAATCTTTCAACTGTTGAAGATATAGAAAATCAAGAGCAGATTAAAGAGTATGAAGAGAAACTTTTAGAGATAGATGCAACTTTTTCAGATGAAAATGTATGGATTAAAAGTTATGCGACATATATGGCAGCCTTACGTGTTAAAGATGAACTTGATAAGATTAAAAAAAGAATTAAATGGCTGACAAAATACGGACAAAGTACAAGAGAGATTGATGAACTTAATGGTCTGATTGCAAAAGAGAGCATTTTAACAGCGCAAATTGGTCAGCTTAAAGATGAACACTATACACCTTTTTCAGAACTTATAACACCTCCAAAAATAGAGGAAAGTCCTGAAATTACTAATCCATTTGATATTTTTACTGGCGTGTCTCTGATTAAAACACTCAATAATAATCTTGATGAATATAAAAAGAAAAAAAAGAACCTTGAAAAACTTATCGGCGTTTTAAATAAAGAGCTTGATATTCATAAAAAGCTTGCCGAATTTGATAATGAAAAATATATTGAACAGTTAAAAGAGAAACAACTGCAAGTTGCACGTTTTGAACGTGCACTTGACACTATGAGTGCAACTTTAGAGGTGTATCAAAAAAGATTAGATATTGCAGCGGTAAATATCAATAAAGGCATTGAAACACAGATTTATAGACTGATAAAAATCGGTATTGCTATACTCGTCGTATTTTTCATCTTTTTGATGCTGAAACTTATTGTTAAAAAGTATATTACAGACAATGAACGATTTTATATGGCAAATAAGATCATCACATTTACAAATTTTACGATCATTTTGCTCATTATATTTTTTAATTACATTGAGAATGTTTCTTATCTAGTGACTATTTTAGGATTTGCATCAGCCGGTATCGCAATTGCGATGAAAGACTGGTTTATGAGTATATTAGGCTGGTTGGTAATTGTTATTGGCGGAAGTATTCATGTAGGAGATAGAATCCGTGTCGATATGGACGGGATGCAGTATGTAGGAGATGTTTTAGATATTTCACTTCTTCGTATTACGATTTTAGAAGATGTAACATTAACATCTGTTGTACATAACAGAAGAGCGGGACGTATTATCTTTATACCGAATAACTATGTTTTTACGAAGATGATTGCAAACTACACGCATAATTCACTAAAAACTGTTTGGGATGGAATCAAGATTACTATTACTTTTGATTCTAATCATAAAAAAGCTATGTACATCGCAAAAGAGATTACGAAAAAGTATTCAAAAGGGTATACCGATATTACAAGAAAACAGTTAAACAGACTTCGTCAGCACTATAGTTTAAAAAACACAAATGTAGAACCGAGAATTTATTCGTTTATTGAAGACAATGGTTTAGATATCGAAGCGTGGTATTTAACGAATGCGTATGCTACATTGACTTTAAGAAGTGTAATCTCTACTGAAATCGTGAGTGCTTTTAATGAAGAAGATGATATCACTATAGCATACCCAACACAAAAACTTCATGTGGATATGAAAAGCTCTCGTCCGACAGCAACACATGAGAATGAGATAGTATAATGAAAAAAGTATATTTTAAAACATTTGGATGCCGTACAAATCTTTACGATTCACAGGTAATGATGAGTGCTTTAAAAGAGTATGAAATTACGGAGAATGAAGCTGAAGCAGATATGATTGTAATCAACTCATGCACGGTAACAAACGGTGCCGATACTCATGTACGCTCTTACATATCTCAGATAGAAAAAAGCGGCAGCGGAGCAAAACTGTTTCTTACAGGTTGCGGTGCGCATACCAAAGGGGAATCTCTTTTAAAAGAGAATCGTATTCACGGTGTATTTGGACAGAGTGAAAAACAAAAGATAGATTTTTTACTCAATCAAGAACAACCTTTTTATGAAAAAGGTGATCTTAACCACGTTGATGATGCTGTTGTTGGTGAGTTTGTCGGTAAGAGCAGAGCCTTTATTAAGATCCAGGAAGGGTGTAACTTCCGTTGTTCTTACTGTATTATCCCTTATGTTCGCGGTGATGCAAGAAGCATGGATGAAGAACGCATTGTAGAACAGGTATCAAAACTAGCATTAAACGGTTTCGGCGAGTTTATTTTAACTGGGACAAATGTCGGTTCATACGGACAAGATACAAAGACATCACTGGCAAAACTGATGAAGCGTATGAGTATGATCCGTGGAGTTCGCCGTATCCGTTTGGGTAGTGTTGAACCGATTCAGATTACAGATGAATTTAAAGAGATCTTGGATGAGCCTTGGCTTGAAAAACATCTTCATATTGCTCTGCAACATACATCTCCTAAGATGCTCAAACTTATGAATAGACGTAATGTCTATAAACAAGACAGAGAACTGTTTGAGATGTTGGCAAATAAAGGGTACGCGATTGGAACTGATTTTATTACGGGACATCCTGGCGAGAGTGAAGAGTTATGGAAAGAAGCGATGGAAAATGCAAGAAACCTGCCGCTGACACACCTGCATGCTTTTACATATTCTAAACGTGACGGTACACCATCAGCTACAATGAAACCGGAAGTAAACGGTAAAATAGCCAAAGAGAGACTTCATGAGCTGGAAGCATTAGTACAGCAAAAAAATTATAATTTTAGAAAAAACTTTTCAGGAGAGCTTGAAGTTTTAGTAGAATCTTTTAAAGATGGTCATTTCCACGGGCTTGATCAGCATTTTAACAAGATTGTCATTGATTCAGATGAGGACTTGTTAGGCAACTGGATTACTGTGAATGATTACGAGATAAAAGAGGAGTTTAATTATGCTAAATTCTAAAAAAAATCGTATAGCACTTATAGGCTCTGCATTTTTTATTATCATTTTAGTTCTTTTTGCAATTTTGCGGGATAATGCAGACAATATTACTCTTGCACAAGCGAGTGGAATGTTGCATGACAAAGATGTAAAAAAAGTTGTAGCAACAGAAGAATACGTATATCTTAAAACAGACAATGGCTATTTTAAAATAGCATCTTCTCAAGTAACACCTCAAATGTTTAACGACTATAGAGTAGAGGTTGGTAGTGAATCAAACATACTTGTATATATTCTTCTATTAGTATTATTTTTAGGTCTTGGTTCTGTACTTGTACGATTTTTACAAAAGCGTGACGGCTTACAAATAACGAAAAGCGGAATTAGCAGGGATATCTCAACTAAGCCTGAAATGTCAGCACCTATTGAGGCGATCAAAACAGATATCAGCTTTGATGATATCGGTGGGATTAGTGATGTTAAACTTGAGATTGAAGAGATTATAGACTTTATGAAAAATCCAAAGCGTTATAAAAGTTTTGGAGCCCGTTTGCCTCGCGGTGTTTTACTTGTGGGACCTCCAGGAGTTGGAAAAACTATGATCGCAAAAGCGGTGGCAAATGCTGCTGGTGTACCATTTTACTATCAAAGCGGTGCTTCATTTGTACAGATCTATGTTGGAATGGGTGCAAAACGTGTTCATGAGCTTTTTGCAACTGCGAAGAAAAATGCACCGAGTATCATTTTTATTGATGAGATAGATGCTGTAGGGAAAAAACGTGATGGGCAAAGAAATGATGAACGTGAAGCGACACTCAATCAGCTCCTAACTGAGATGGATGGTTTTGAAGCTTCAAGTTCTGTAATCGTAATTGCTGCTACAAATAACATTGGTGTTCTTGATCCAGCATTGCTACGTGCAGGGCGTTTTGATCGCAGAATATTTGTAGAACTTCCGACAAAACGTGAACGTGCTTCTATTTTGGAAAAATACTTAATAAAAGTACCACATGAGGTTGATGTAAAGCAGATTGCAGATATGACTGTTGGATTTAACGGTGCTGCACTTGCTGCGCTTGTAAATGAAGCAGCACTTTTAGCACTACGTCAAAATGAATTTCAAGTAACATTAGAGCATTTTTACCAAGTGAAAGACAAGGTTATGTTCGGTAAGAAAAAACTTCAAATGCTTAACGATAAACAAAAATCTTATTTAGTCTCGTATCAAGCAGGAAAAGCATTTGTTGCAACTTACTTTGACCTGCCATTTGAAAAATTGATGCTTTCGAACGAAAAGCTTTTACCTGTAAGTAATGAAGCATTTCTACAACAAGATTTAGAAGCACAGGTTAAGATGCATTTAGCAGGAGCTGTAACGTGTGATCTGAAGTATCAACAACACGCTAGCTCTGCAAAACAAGATCTTGATGAAGCAAAAGAGATAGTACAAAGAATGTGTCAAGAATATGGTATGAGTTCTTCGATCTTGGCTGCTGAAGAGGAACAAAAAGTTCTACTTGACAAGCTTTATAAAGAGACGCAAACATTATTAGAGTCTTCTTTAGATGTTATTGAACAGCTTGAAGCAGTTCTGTATGAAAGAGAAAGCATCACTAAAAATGAAATCATGAAGTATTTAGGGTAGCTATGGCTCAGTTTTTCAGCGGTTTTTCTTTAAAGGATGAGGCATATCTGTTTCAACCCTATATAAAAGAGAATGATTATACGATTTGTGGATTTAGTTACGGCGCTATCAAAGCTTATAAAGCTGTCAAGGAAGCACTGCAAAATTCAAAAAGGGTAGATACGCTGCAGCTCTTCTCACCCGCTTTTTTTCAAACGAAAGATGAGAAGTTTAAACGTCTTCAATTAATGTCGTACAAGAAAAATAAAGATTTGTATCTACAAAACTTTTTAGATTCTTGTTTTGCTCCGTATGAGAAAAAAATAGTACAAATAAATGATACGGATACGATAGAAGATTTACAAACGTTATTAGAGTATGAATGGGATATGCAGGCTTTACAAAAAATTGTAGATGCAGGTGTTGTGCTTGAAGTGTATCTTGGTTTTGAAGATAAAATTATAGATCCGCAGAGTGCATATACATTTTTTAAACAAGTCGCAAATGTAACTTCTATAAAAAAAGCAAACCATTTTTTACAATTGAATTAAGAAAGGACAATAATTATGAGTGAAATTAAAATAGGTGTAATAACGGCAAGTGACAGAGCTAGTAAAGGGATCTATGAAGATATCTCAGGTGTAGCTATTCAAGATACTATGAAAGATTATCTAAAAAGCGAATTTGAGATCGTTTACAGATGTATTCCTGATGAACAAGATCATATAGAAGCGACAATGAAAGAGTTGTGTGATGAAGCAGGCTGTTGTTTAGTTGTAACTACAGGCGGTACTGGCCCGGCACCTCGTGATGTAACACCTGAAGCGACTGAAAACGTGTGTGACAAGATGATGCCAGGTTTTGGAGAGTTGATGCGTCAAGTGAGCCTTCAGTATGTTCCAACAGCTATTTTATCTCGTCAAACTGCGGGAATCAGAGGAAAATCTCTTATCATTAATTTACCTGGAAAACCAAAATCTATCCGTGAGTGTTTAGATGCAGTTTTCCCTGCAGTTCCGTATTGTATCGATCTGATTGAAGGGCCGTTTATTGAAACAAATGAAGAAGTAATCAAAGCATTCAGACCAAAGGCAAAATAATGGTGAGAGCAAAGTCTGCATTTGCAAGAGAGGCATTAAGTGTTGTAGAAGAGCTGCAAAGCTACTTCGTAGAAAAACTAAACGGTATTTCTAAAAAGTATGGAGAAAACATTCCATTTGAAAGAGTAGAGTGGTTGCGTGATAATGGAGTACATGGTGGCGGAAGCCGTTATGAAGCACGTGATGAGAGTATTTTTAACAGAGGATCGGTCAATGTTTCACAAGTACATTATGATGACGATGCTACGAAAAAATTAAGCTCTGCAAGTGCAATTTCTACTATTATCCATCCAAACAATCCTCGTGTACCTTCTATGCATATGCACATTTCACTTACAGAGATGAGAGACGGAAAAATGTACTGGAGATTAATGGCGGATCTTAATCCTTCGATCAAAGATGATTTGGATAAAAAAGCGTTTGATACAATGCTAGAGAATGCAAGTGGAGAGTTTTATGAAGAGGGGAGTGCACAAGGTAATCGTTACTTTGACATCCCTGTTTTAAATAGAACACGCGGTGTAAGCCATTTTTATCTTGAAAATTTCAACAGTGGTGATTTTGAAGCAGATAAAGCATATGCTCTTGCTTTTGGTAAAGCTGTGATTGACCAGTATATTGCTATTATCTCTGCTGCAATTGAAAACAACCCTGAGATCAGCGAAGCAGATAAAAAAGAACAACTGGCATACCATACGACATATCTTTTCCAGGTTTTAACACTCGATCGCGGAACAACATCAGGATTGTTAGTACACGATCAAAATGATGTAGGTATAATGGGTTCTATCCCTTCACATATTGATGTGGAACTTTTAAAAAGCTGGATAAAGTTGATGCCACAACCGCAGGATAAACTTTTAGAAGGTATCATAGAAGCTTTAGGAGAAGGTGTAGTGTATGTGGATGAAGTAGTAAAATCAAGACTCGCAAATGCAGTAAGAACGCACTATAAAACACATCCAGAAGCTATCTCTATGCAAGCTTCAGGTGCAATTGTACCACCAACTGTACAAAATCACCAATAAGCTCTTATTTAGAGTTTATTTCCTCTTTAAGTGATTCTGTAAGTACTTTATAGGTAGAACGATTAAAGATATACTCTTTTGCATTGAAGAGTGTATCGAACATAATCTTCCAAAGTAAAGAAAAATTCTCCTCCGTTTTTACATCACAAAGATCTTTTTGCATCTGTTGTTCAAGTTTGGCAAGCTTTTGTGCATGTAAGAGATACTCTTTGAGTATGTTATATCCCAGTCCTGCCTCTAGAAAATGTTCAGCCAGAGTTATGATAGTGGCATCTTTTTTTGTAAAACTTCCTTCATGAATAGGGATAAGAATCCCATCAGCAAGTAATTTGTCCATAAGTTCTATATCAATATCAAAATGTTCTATGAAGACATCTTTTTTATATTCTTCAAGTCCATTTTCCCCGCTGAGCGTATTCATAAGAGGGGCAAGCATAGTGTAAGAACCTGAAAATGAATCGTTCTTTTTCTCTAAGGCAAGTTTTATCTCTTCAATAGAACTGCCCATACTCTCTTGCATATATTTAATGTATTTGATCAATTCAATATGTTCATCGCTGTATTTATGTACATTTGCTTTAATCTTTTTTGCTTCAGGAAGTAAGCCTTCTTTTATATAGTATAAAATAGTTGATTTTGGAACATTGGTTTTTGTTACTACTTCTGAGATCTTATATTCCATAAATGGCCTTTAAATAAAAGTTAAGAATTATAGCATATAATTTTATCGTTAAGTGTTACTTTACACTTTTTATTTTATGGAGGAACGAATGCCTAGATTTATACCGTGGTGGATAGGTGGGATAATGATGAGTGTATTATTTATCTTTACTTTTTCGGAATGGGGTGCAGACCGTCCTATAGGTGCATCTACAGGGATGGCCTATTTATCGACAATTTTATTTGGTTTAGAAGAATCAAAATATGAATATATAGAACAGATTAAGACTGTAGGCTCTTGGGAAGCAGTTATGCTTATAGGCGTATTTGCAGGTGGACTCTTTACATCTTTAGTACTTACAAAAAGTTTTAGAATCAGTTGTATACCTACATTATGGAAAGAGAGAAAAAACACTTCAGTAAAATCGAGAATGTTTTGGAGTTTTATAGGTGGTTTTCTCTTGGTGTTTGGAGCAAGACTCGCAGGTGGATGTAATGCAGGTCATGTCCTTTCAGGAGGATCGCAAATGGCTGTGAGCGGTTTTGTTTTTACAATCGTAGCACTTGGAACTGGAATGCTGTTTGGAAGACTCTTTTACAAGAAAAAGGTGAAAAAAAATGTTTGAATTAGTACAAAATCAACAACACGGCTCTATTGCTCTTGTTTTGTTCATAGGCTTTTTGTTTGGACTGATCATAATGTATTCAAGACTGGACAAATTTGAAAAAATGGCAGGTTTTTTACTCTTTGAAGATACTCTGGCTATACGTATGGCAATGACGACGGTTGGGCTATCAAGTATAGGTTTTTATATACTGGTGGCAAACGGTTATGCAACCTTTAGCCCCAAAACTGCAATTATCGGCGGTTTGATTTTAGGAGGGGTGATCTTTGGAATAGGTTTGGTAATGCTTGGAAAATGTCCATCTGCATTTTTCGTATCTGTATCAGAGGGTAGAATAGACGCTTTTGTCGGAGTTCTAGGCGGCATGATAGGAGGACTGGTTTTTACATACAGTTTTCCATTTATAAAAAGTATATTGGGTCCTGATTACGGACAGATAAGACTGCCTGATTTTGCGATCGAGTATGCTGGTATAATAACCATAGTTTTTGGACTTATCATGCTTATTGGGGCATATATGTTACCGACGCTTAATTATGTAGATAAAGCTGAAGAAGAAAAAATTCATACAAGGAAATAAAATGGCATATATAGATTTACCGGAATTTGAAGAGATGAGTGCAGATATTCAAGAAAAAGCACGTCCTATTTTAGAAAAAACAGGTTCACTAGGTGAAATTTTCAAACTGTTGGCAATTGATGAAAAGATCTACTTCGCAACTGATTCTATGGTACAAACGTTTCTGTTGGATAAGACATATCTCAGTTATGATATTAAAGAAGCTATTGCATTGCTTATCTCTAAAGAAAATAGCTGTAAAATGTGCGTCGGAGTTCATAAGAACATAGCAAAGATGCTAGGTCTGAGTGAAGAAAAGATAGAAGCTATTTTAAACGGTATCGATGCTATGCAAGTAGAAGAGAAAGAAAAAGAACTTCTTCGTTTTTGTATAAGAGCTTCACAAAAAGATAATTATAAAATTATGCAAGAAGATTTAGAGCATCTGTTTCAACTTGGCTGGAGCAAACATGAGGTTCTTGAAGCTGTTGCTATAGTAGGTTATTTTAATTATATCAATACAATGTCAAACGTTTTTGGATTAGGGGAGTAAGTATGGTAAAAAATTTCTTTGTTGTTTCGTTGTTAGTTTTTTCATTTAGTTTAAATGCACAAGAAAATACGGTTAAAGACACTGAAAATAAACTAGAGTGGGAAGATAGTAATGAAGCTACTATAGAAATTTGGAAACTTGCAAATGGTTATTGTAAGCAACTTCAGCTTGCAGGACATAGAGATTGGAGATTACCTACAAAAGATGAGCTTATAAGCTTGTCGAAGAACAAAGCGCTTAAAAAGAAGTTTCATAATTTAACTGATAATGTCTTTTGGAGCAAAGATTTCGATCCAAAAGATGAATATAATGCATTTACTATATATAGCGGCAACGGTTTCATTTCAGCAAGTGATACTTGTGAAGAGTATGCAACTATATGTGTTCGTGGATTAAAATAGGTTTTATAAGGCCTATTCTAATCCTTATCAAATAGCAATAAAGAACTAATTAAGCCTCTATCCGTTCCAAATGATATTGAATTAACGCAAAAACTTTTTAACTCTAGGATTGCGTTTAATAGCTTCCTGTTTTGCTTCCTCTGTAGCATTGATGATATTTTTTACAACAAATGGATTTATCTTAACTGCCTCTAATTGCACTTTATTGGAAGGGTAAGGGATAAATTGAATGATCTGTGGATTATGCTTTACAGCTTCTATTTGTGCTTCTTCACTAAAAGTATTGATTAGTTTTGTTAATGCTATATTATAACCACCATCTTTCATTATTTTCTGAACAGAAAGAATTTGGATCTCTGTAGTTGGATTTTTTATCTCTTCAATAGCTCTAGGAGAAGTTTCTAATGCTGCTTTTTGTACCTTATAAGAAGGATTTTCGATAAATTGTACTTTCCACCAGTACTCTTCAACTGCTTTAATCTGTTCTGGTTCACTTAGTGAGGAATAGTATATTGTTTTTTGTTTTATCTGTTCTGAATAGGAAAGATTTTTTTGCTGAGTACATCCGACACTGAACAAAGTTATAAGCAAAGCAATTGGAAAAAGTTTTATTAAAGGTGCCATAAGTAACTCTCTTCTTCTTGCCAACCATCAATCTCATCTATAATTTGACCACTAGGAGCATCTATAATGAATGTGACTGGTTCAAACGGTCTTGATAATTTTTTAGGATAGTTTTTATCTGTATCTTTATTTATAATGAGTTTGATATATTTTTTGTTGATATATTCTCGTATCTCTTTTTGTGTAAGTATTGTATCTACAAGGCGATGACAAAAAGGACATCCGTCACTTACCAAAATTACAAGAAGATCTTTATGCTCTTTTTTAGCAATGGCAATAGCTTTGTTGTAATCTCTTTCATATCCCATATATTTTGCAAACAGATTGTAATCATCCCAATAATTTGCATGTAATGAAATTGACAGTAATAACAATAATGATAGTTTTTTATAGAAATTCATATATACATTTTATCCTAAAATTATTAATTAAACCATGTTTTTATATCGAGATTTTAATCCCGACTGGACAGTGATCGGAACCTTCAATGTAGTCAAGTATAAATGCATCTTCCAGGTTTTCTGCCAAATCTTCAGAGATAAAGAAATAATCAATTCTCCATCCCACGTTTTTGAGTCTTGCATTGGCACGGTATGACCACCAGCTGTATCTATCTATTTCATCACCGTGAACATATCTAAAAGTGTCTATGTAACCGTGTTCAAGTAGTTTATCGATCCAGGCACGCTCAATTGGTAAAAAACCTGATGTTTTAGAATTTGCTTTTGGGTTTTTAAGGTCTATCTCACGATGAGCGGTATTTACATCACCACAGATGATAATGCTTTTACCTTCTTCTCTTAAAGCCTCACAATGCTCTAAGAATCTATCGTAAAACTCCATTTTATAGTTGAGTCTATCTTCATCTTTTTGACCGTTAGGAAAGTAGACATTAAAAAGTACTATATCATCAAAATGTGTCTCAACAATGCGTCCTTCATTCAAAAGGTCGATGTGGTTAGCTGTTGACGAGTGAGTAGTCGATAAAGAAGTATATGTTGCCGTACCGCTATAACCTTTTTTCTCGGCTGGATTGACATATCTTTCAAGGTAGTTTTTTTCAAACATATTTTCAGGGATCTGATCTTCTAAAGCTTTGATCTCTTGAAAACATACGATATCGGGATCTCTTTCATCCACCCACTTCAGAGCTTCTTTGTTTGCAACTGCACGGATACCGTTAACATTCCATGAAATTATTTCGATTGAATCTGACATTTAAAACCTTTAAAATATATGAGTTGAGTTTTAGTCAGGAGAAAGGGAAGAAAGAAGCGCTAAAGGCGCGCGAGCCTTCTGCTGAAGAAAACTCAGCGTTAGCAGGTGTGGCTAAGAAAAATATTCTTAGCCGATAGAGTAAATCCTTAGATTACTATACAAAGTCTACTTTAGCAACGTGGTGTTTTAAACCAAGCTCAGCTGGAGTACATCCAAGAGCAAGACCTACCATTTGTTGCATATGAAGTACCGGAAGTTGAACTTCACGACCAATTGCTTCAGAAGCATGGTGAGTTTGAGTATCTAGTTTTAAGTGACATAATGGACATGGTGTAACCATCCAGTCAGCATCGTTATCCATAGCACCTGCGATCGCATTACCAGTCAGTATTGCTGCAGTTTTTGGAGCTTGAAGCTCAACATGGAAACCACAACATTTGTTTTTCTCTTCATAATCAACATTTTGACCACCACATGCGATGATTAAGTCATCTAATGAAGTAGGGCGGTATGCTGATTCTGGAGTCTTGTGAGTCTCATTTTGAAGCTCTGATGGACGGATATTGTGACAACCATAGAAAGGTGCAATGTTAAATTGGCTAAGCGGAGTCACAACCATCTCTTTAATTTTATCTAGACCAAAGTCATCAATGATAGCATATAGGAAGTGAGTGATTTGTGAAGTACCTTTGTACTCTAAACCAACTTCAGCAAGCTTTTCATTTACTTTAGCTTTAAGTTCAGCATTGTTGTCTAGTTTATGTTTTGTCATAGCTGTGTTTAATTGACACGTATTACAGATAGTAACCATTGTAAGACCGTGTTTTTCAGCATATGCGATATTTCTAGCGTTTAAAACCAGAGATAAAAATTCATCATAATCTTGTAAGTGTGAAGCTCCACAACAAGAAGCTTCTGTTAATTCAACTAATTCTATTCCAAGTTTGTCTGCAACAGCCATAGTTGACATCATTTGCTCTGGCGTACTTTGTTTAGCAGTACAACCAGTAAAAAGTGCATATCTTAATTTTTCCATATTATTGTCTCCTAAAACTTCGCAGTTGTAGATGATTTAACAAGTGTTTTAATCTCATCCATATTGTCTGATTTTGGTAGTTGCCATGGCATTGGGATCTTACCTTTTGTAAACATTTTGAAAGCTACCGGTAAGTGTTTAACGATTGCCGGACCTTCAGAATAAAGTACTAAGCCACCTTCATCAAGTACACCGCGTTTTGCGATCGAGTGGATAAATCCAACTGCGTGACGTGTAGCAACGTTAGATTCTGCTTTCCCTTCTTGGAAAAGTTTTTGGTGAAGTTTAGTGATTTTACCGATTGGATCGATCTCTTTAGGACAAACTTCTTTACATTCAAAACATTTAACACAGTCCCAAACACCTTGACCCATTTGATTAACATCCATAAGTCTAGACTCAGACTCATCACGAACATCAGCTTCAAATCTGTATGCAGCAGCGAATGCAGCAGGACCGAAGAAGTCATCATTTACTTCAACTACAGGACAAGCATAGTGACAAGCACCACATTGGATACAAAGATCAGCTTCATCAAGTTCTTCAGCATCATGAGGTGAAACAAGGTTTTCAATCTCTGGAGCTTCATCAACATCTGTTACAACATATGGCGTTACAGCAGCGTGTTTATCCCAGAAGTCAGCTTTATCGATAACCATATCTTTTACAGCACGTTTTTTGCTTAATGGCTCAAGAACAAGTTCATTTCCAAAAAGCTCAACCATATCGTTCATACTTTCTTTACAAGCAAGAGTAGAGCGACCGTTTACTTTAATAGCACATGCACCACAGATACCGTGACGGCAAGATCTTCTATAAGAGAAACTTCCATCGTGATCCCATTTGATTCTGTTTAAAATATCTAAAACAACCTCTTCAGAAGTTACTTCCATTTCATAATCGTCATAATATGGAAGGTAATCCTCTTCAGCATTGAAGCGGAATACTTTAAACTTTACTTTTTGTGTAGTAATTGTATGTTCCATAGGTTATCCTTAGTAGTTTCTTGCTTTAAGTTCGTGTTTGCCAAGAACAACATCCATATAGTCTAAAGAGATGTTACCATCTTTGTCCATATATGCCATTGTGTGTTTTAACCAATCTTGATCATCACGCTCTTGGAAATCTTCTCTATAGTGTGCACCACGGCTCTCTTTACGAGGAAGTGCAGATTCAACGATAAATAGTGAGTAGTCTAACATGTGACCAAGCTCAATAGCTTCTTGAAGCTCAGTGTTGAATACTTTTGATTTGTCTTTTATACGAATATTTTTAAATCTTGCTCTTAGTTCTTTTACTTTTTCAATAGCAAGTTTGATAGTCTCTTCAGTTCTGAATGCACCAGCGTTTGCAGTCATAGCTTGCTGTAACTCTTCACGAAGTTCAGTTACAGTTTCATCTCCGTTATTGTTAATGATGAAATCAACTTCAGCTAAAGCTGTTTGTGCATCTTCTGCAGTTGCAGGGCGAAGTTCAATGTTATCGATCT
>JBFEUD010000026.1:0-14582 GCA_041547625.1 Sulfurimonas sp. | reverse complement strand
TAAAAAATCTTCAATAGTATAGTTATCCATGATAATTTCTGGATCTATATTACTTGTTATATCTGTATGTGTGATAATCCCGTAAATGGTTTTATCATCGTTTAGTACACAAATATATTCTGTTAGTTCATCAAGATATTTTAAAAGATTGAGGACATTGGTCTGTTTATGAATAGCAGGTATTCTTCGTAAATGAAGCTGGGAAATCTGATCACTCAATTGTATATTTGTTTCGCGTAACTTTAATACTTCTATTGCAGTTAAAACATAAAAAACGTCACAATCTACAACTATGATATCGCGATGCTCACTCTCTATCATCCTATCAATCGCTTCGCTGATTTTTTCATCGATGTTAATTGAAACTACTTGTGTACTCGCTATATCGCCTGCGCTTGGAAATTTCACTTTTAGCCCTTTTGCAATGCCTTATAAACTTCGATTGCCTGTTTATGTTCATAAACATCATGTACTCTAACAATAGATGCACCGTTTCTTAGTGCTTCAAGATGAATTGCCAAAGTTCCTGCCAATCTTTTTTCAATAGGTGATACACTGATTTTGTCTATCATAGACTTTCTGGAAGCACCTATAAGTAACTTTTTCCCTAACATTTTAAAATGTTCTAAATGTTTTAAAAGTTGCAGGTTATCATCTAAAGTTTTACCAAATCCTATGCCGACATCTAAAACTATATCTTTTACTCCAAAACTTTCAAGTTTTTTTGTTTGTTGTTCTAAATAATTATATACATCCAATACAACATCATTATATTGAGGGTTTTCTTGCATAGTTTGCGGTGTACCTTGCATATGCATTACTACCGCTGTAGCTTGGTACTCTGCACATAGTCTGCAAAGCTCTTCATTCTCAAATCCTGTTATATCATTAATAATTGTAAAACCGCTTTCAAGTGCAGATTTCACAACACTCGGTGCATAAGAATCTATACTGAACTTTACTTTTTCATAGAATTTATTTGTGTTGATTACATCTAAAATAGGCTGGACTCTCGCTAACTCCTCGTCGACTGACACAATAGGAGCATTTGGTCTTGAAGATACTCCACCTATATCAATAATGTCTGCACCCTCTTCTATCATAGACTCTATTCTTGCAACGGCACTTGCAGCAGAAAATCTTGATCCGCTAAAAAAACTATCATCATTAGCATTTAGAACACCCATAATCTCTATTTTATCATCTGCTTTAACAGATAAATAGCGTTGTAGGTATAGTGCTAGTTCTTTAAGTCCAAAAGGTTGTGCCAGCTCTTTTCTCGAAAGTGTCTGTAACTGTTTTGCAGTTGCAATTAATATACAGTCCACATGAGGAGTTTTTGCGATCACAGTTCCACGGGGTACTGCTAAATCTGCTCCGATAGAAAGAGCATCTTGCTTTAAGATATTTGCACCGCCTACTGCCAAATCTTTAATATATAAAATATGTGTTTGCGCCTTTGATGATAAAATCTTAATACCGCCGCTGTCAACTCCAAGATCTATGAGATATTGTTGGATATCTATTTCATTTGAAAGTTTTTTGATCTCCATTAACGCTCCTGTGTAAAGCTCATAAGTAACATTGCCAAGACACTTTGAGGGCGAGAATTTAACTCTAAAAGTCTATAAGCTTGATCAAAATTTTGAAGTTGTTTTTCTGAAAGAATTAATTTATCTATGACTGTTGCTCTATAAAATAGCGATTCTACCAATTGTTTTGCTTCAATTTTTGAAACTCTTGCATTTGTTTTCAAAAACTCAAATACACTATTATAATCCAATCTAGCAAGGTTCAAGTTCAGCTCATGTAAATCGTGTGAAGTAGCAACTTTTAATATTGGTAACCTTGATCGGATTGTTGGAAGCAATATAGATTTTGTAGGAGTGATAATAATAAATTCAATATTAACCGGGGGTTCTTCTAAAAGTTTAAGTAATGAGTTTTGTGCTACATCGGTATAATCTATAGCTGCTAAAATGAGATACTTTGTGGTTGTTTCGCTTATATATGCTTCAGCAGTAACTGCTTTGGCATGTTCAATTTTAAAGTTTTCTTCTACAAATTTTACGACTCTGTGTCCCGCTAATGTCTTCTCTAATTGTTCAATCTCATTTTCAAGCTCTTTAGAGATAATAATATGCCCTCTTAGAGCAACATCAGCTTGCATCAACCTCTCCAAACATTGTTGCATTAAGAGATGCATCAAACAATCTATAAAGTTGTAATAATTTTATATCAAGTAACGGATCGTAAGACTTAAGAGTAAAGGCGTTGTTAAAATCCTCATCGAAGATCCAAAAGTAGCTATTATCTTTTCTTTTTGCTATATCACTGCGTTTATCATCACCTTTACCGATATACCAGAAAAAGTGGTCGTTTTTATAAGAGAGCGCGATAAGATCATCTATCATATCGATCATCTCTCCACCACTGATATTATTAAAATGCGGATATACACTATCGACCGTAACAATAGGGATAAGAGGGCGTTCCAAACTGATACTATTAATAGAGTCAATAATGTAACGCTCTAACCATTTTCTTTTTTGATCTGTAATCAAAATAATAGTCTTACCGTTTAAGATCTGTTCCAATGCTAAAGCAGTTGTTTTCGACCATTCAAAGCGTTGTTCTTCAAGCCAACTTAAAGCCCCGCCTTCCTCACGGATGGCATCAAGGCTCCATAGTGCAAAATCAGACATAGAAATTTTCTACTACTTCTCTAGTTCGTATGCATCGTGTAAGCTTCTTACAGCTAATTCAGCATATTTTTCATCTATTACCATAGATACTTTAATCTCAGAAGTTGAGATCATATTGATATTGATGTTATTTTCTGCCATTGTTGTAAATGCTTTTGCAGCAACACCCGCATGGGATTTCATCCCCACACCCACAACAGAAACTTTACAAATATCTTCATTATAAGTATCATCTGAGATTTCACCATTTTGTACAAACTCATCTACAACTGCTTTTGCATCATGAAGATCACCTTTAGCAACTGTAAAATCAATACTAGTTGTATCAGATGCCGCTTTATTTTGTACTATCATATCTACGTTTACATCAGCTTTTGCCAGTTTGTTAAAGATTTCACTTGCGATTCCTGGTCTGTCTTTTACACCTAAAAGTGAAATACGAGCTTGATTTTTATCTAATGCAATACCACTTACTAATGGTTTTTCCATAATGTTTTCCTCTTTTGTAATTAATGTTCCCTCTTCATCCGAGAAACTTGATCTTGTTACTAAATTCACATTTAATTTTTTTGCCATTTCAACAGAGCGGTTTTGCAGAACTTTCGCTCCAAGGCTTGCTAATTCAAGCATCTCATCATAAGAGATTTTATCTAGTTTATGTGCTTTGGACGTAATTCTAGGATCCGTTGTAAAGATACCAGTTACATCTGTATAGATCTCACAAAGATCAGCTTTTAATGCACCTGCGATTGCCACTGCACTCAAATCACTTCCACCACGACCAAGTGTTGTTACGTCTCCATTTTCATTTACACCTTGAAAACCTGCAACTACAACGATTTTACCAGCTTTTACCGCATCTTGCATCGATGTAGGATCAATATCTTCAATACGTGCTTTTGTATGACTATTGTCTGTTACAATTCCTGCTTTTCTACCACTCATAGCAGTTGCATCATATCCCATCTCTTGCAGAGCAATTGAAAGAAGTGATGCTGTCACCCTCTCACCTGAACTTAATAACATATCCATCTCTGCACGAGCCGGATTCTTTGAATAATGCTCTGCATATCCAACAAGTTTATTTGTCTCACCACTCATAGCTGAAACAACAACTACAACATCGTTGCCGGCATCTTTTGTTTTTGCTACACGGTTAGCAACATTTTGGATACGCTCTAAATCACCAACACTCGTACCACCGAACTTTTGAACAATTAACATTTAAAGTAGTCCCTCATTTTTGAAATAATTTATTACACTCTCGTACACAGGCTTTTTAAAATGCGCAGTGATATCTAACACCTCATCTACCTCAACAAACTTATATGAAGAAAATTCAGGATGTTTCGTATCGAGATTGATATCCGCATCTTTATGAAGCTTCACTAAAAAATATCTTTGCGTCTGCCCTTTATACGGTTTCATACTTTTAGCAATTTTTGGCGGGAAGTCGTATGAAATCCACTCCGGGTACTCTGCAACTATTTCTGCTTTGCAAGTTCCGATCTCCTCTTCCATCTCACGGAAAAGTGCGTCTTTTACCTCTTCACCTTCATCAATGCCACCTTGAGGGAATTGCCAAATATCACCCAAATCGTTTCTTTGTGCTATAAAAATCTGCTTCTGATTTGGATACTCATGCGATACGATAATCATAGCTACATTTGGACGATATTTCTCTTTTACACTCATATATGAACCCTAATAAAATAATCGTGATTATACAAAAAGAGTGATTAAAATAAATTAAACAAGAAAAAGTCGTTCAAACTCTTGTGCCGGCACTGGTCTTGAATACAAGTATCCCTGTATAAAATCACACCCCATTTCTGAAAGTACCTGCTTTTGCATTTCATTTTCTACACCCTCTGCAATTACCTGTATATCTAGCTTGTGTGCCATTACTATCATCGCTTCACACAACACTTTATCTTGTTTGGACGATGCTATATTGTCAACAAAGGATTTGTCTATTTTCAGATAATCAATACTAAGTTTTTTTAGGTATGAAAGAGAGGAGTATCCTGTACCAAAATCATCAATTGCAACTTCTATTCCTGCATCTCTCAGTCTTAAAAGCTGCACTTGAACTAATTCATCCTCTTGCATAAGTAAGTTTTCCGTAATCTCTATAATCACATTACATGTATCAATTCCATTATCTTGTTTGTACTGCATCCACTCATCTATAATTTTTGGCGAGCGAAACTGTGCGGGTGATTTATTTACACTTATTTTAAAATCGATCCCATGTTCTTTTTGCCATGTATGTGCTTGTCTAACAGCTTCTTTATAAACAAAATCTCCTATTTCAACAATGAGTCCTGTCTCTTCAGCCAGAGGTATAAATTCATTTGGGGAGACTAACCCTTCTGTCGGATGATTCCATCTAACTAAAGCTTCTGCTTTATAAATATGTCCTGTTTTCAGACTTACAATAGGCTGATAATACACTTCAAATTGTTGTTCTTCTATCGCTTTATGAAGTTCATGTAAAGTTTTATGCCGTTTTTGCGCCATTATCTGCATATGTTCCGTAAAATAGTTAAAACGACTACGTCCACTGCGTTTTGCCTGAGACATTGCTTGATCGGCATTTCTTAAAAGTGTTGCCGAATCTATGCCATCATTGGGATAAAGAGTGATCCCAATACTTGCCGAAATATGAAATGTCGTTTTTTCAATATAAAACGGTTTTTTTATGCTTTCAATAATGTTCTGCGCTATTCGATCGACTATATTTGTATTTTTAATTTCAACTAACAGTAACGTAAACTCATCTCCTCCAAAACGGGCAAGAGTATCAGTTTCCCGAATCTCCTTTTTGATCCGTTCAGCCACTTCAATTAAAAGCTGATCACCTACAGAATGTCCCTTTGCATCATTAATATCTTTAAAATGATCTAAGTCTATAAAAAGAACTGCAAAAGGTTGTTTACTCCTTTTTGAAACAGGGATAGCTTCATCCAATTCATGTTCGAACATCCGTCTGTTTTCTAAATCGGTTAAAGAGTCATAATTTGCTTGTTTTAAAATAATATCTCGGGATTTTTTCTTTTCACTTACATCTGAAAAGAAACCTATAAAATGGTCAATTCCACCTTGCGCATTTTTCACAACATTGATTTTTAACTCTTGTGTATATATTTCACCGTTTTTTCTCTTATTGACAACTTCACCACTCCACTCTCCATCTTTAACAACATCGAACCAAAGCTCTTTACAAAAATTACTGTCTGCCTCTCCAAGACAAAGCATAGTAGGAGTTTGACCTATCACCTCATCTTTTTGATACTGTGTTATTTCACTAAAAGCGGGATTTATACTAATTATATTATTGTTACTGTCAGAGATAAACATTGCTTGTGAACTATGTTCATAGATGATAGAGGAGAGTTCTTTTTCGGTTATGTCACTATGAATTCCGATAAAACGTTTTGGAAGCCCTGTTTTACAACGTTCTAAAACTTTTCCACGACTTAAGATCCATGTCCAGCCACCATCTTTTCTTAAAACTCTGTGTTGATTGTAATAAAATTCTGTTTCACCTAGAAGGTGAGCTACAAAATCTTCTTTGACTCTTTGAATATCATCTGGATGTATGGCTGCGAAATAGTCAAACTGCTCTAAACTGTTATGAAGTATCTCGTCAACGTCACACTCTTCTCTTGATATACAAAGCTTGTCTCTCTCTAGATCGTAATCCCAAATATTCTCTCCCGTCCCGCTTAATAAAAAACGCCACTTTTCTTCACTTTTCAGGAGAGCTTCTTCTGCTTGTATTCTTAATGCTTTTTCTCGCATAAGATCTAATGTACGGGTTGAGATATCTCCATACATTTTTAAAACTGTTTGGATGAGAGCCTTTACAGAACCGTTCATAAACTGATTTGAGTGTTCTTTTGCTTCTTCGAGAGAATGTCCTGCTTCAAGTTCTAATACAACTTTTGCCATACGTTTATCAGTGTCAAGTATATGATATGCCAGCCACTGTGCCAGGAACAGGATCAATTCATAAATAATGTCATTGAAATTTTTATTTGGATCATTTTTAATTTTCAGTATTTCATCTATAAAGGTTTCATGAGTTTTTTCATGTTCCATAAACCAGTCATCATCTCCAAAATGCTGACTCCAAACACCCTCTTCTGTTTTAAAGTGGTAGTCTGTATACTCAACGAGCTCTTCAAAAATCTCATTTAAAGACTCTTCATTTGCCAAGTTTGCCTGATTTGCCGCCAAGCGGTTGAGAATACTAACAAGTTTTTTATGTTGGATATCTATTGTATCTATTCCAGTTTCAAAGTGCTTATCCCACGGAAATATCTCAAATAAAGCAACACTTTTTTTCATACTTTTCTCCAAACTCAATAAGAGCAACTTTTTTATCATACTTCTTTTTAAATAAATTCTACATATAATTCATTCAAATTTTTCTTTTTTCAGGACCTTTGTAATGCTAGTGTATATCCATATACCTTTTTGTGACTCAAAATGCTCTTATTGTGCGTTTAATTCTTATGTGGATAAATTTCATCTAAAAAAACAATATATGGATGCTTTACGAGAACAATTAGTCTCTGAGCTGAAACGGTTTACTCCTAAAAAAGAAAGCATCAAAAGTGTATTTATAGGGGGAGGTACCCCTTCAACCGTTGCACCTGAACTCTATACAGAGATCTTTACCCTTATAAAACCTTATCTTAAAAACAATGCGGAGATTACAAGCGAAGCAAATCCAAACAGTGCTACTTACGAATGGCTAGAAGGTATGCATAAACTGGGAGTCAATCGAATCAGTTTCGGTGTTCAAAGTTTCGATCCAGATAAACTAAAACTTCTAAACCGGGCACATAATCCAAAACAGGCAATAGAAGCTATTAAAAATGCAAAAAAAGTAGGTTTTGAAAATATCTCACTTGATCTAATCTATGCAACACTCGGTGATACAAAAGAGCTGCTGCAACACGATCTTGAAACTGCCTTTTCTCTTCCAATCAACCATTTAAGTGCATATGCATTAACTATCGAAGAAGGGACTGCATTTGAAAATAGACCTCAGATGTCTAAGGAACAGCTAGAACTGACACAATGGCTTTTTGAGCAAATAGAAGCTCATGGTTTCAAGCAATACGAAATTAGTAATTTCGGTACTTATAATTCGGTACACAACTTAGGATACTGGGAATATGATGAGTATATGGGTATCGGTGCAGGTGCTGTAGGAAAGTACAAGAACACACGTCTTTATCCACAAGCTGATATTGAAAAATATATTCAAAATTCTTTAGAAATAACAAGTGAAGAACTTAGTGATGAGGATATCAAAATAGAAAAAATTTTTCTTGGACTGCGTTCAATAGTGGGAATTGATCGAGAAATCTTGAATGGGGAAGAACTTAAAAAAGCAGATATTTTGGTTCAAGAGAAAAAACTTGAGTTCAAAAACAACAAATATTTGAATAAAGAGTATCTCTTAAGTGATGAGATAGCTCTTTATCTGACTTCTTAGTTCATATCAACTTTTACAACGATATCGTTACCCTCTTCTACAACAGAAAAACAATGTTTTTTACAAAAAACCTCGTTCATCTCCTCTGCTAATTCTAAAGCTTTTGTTAATGCTTCCTCTTTTGAACTGTATTCTTTATGGTTTTCATGTTCACTTCTTTTAAAACAACCACACTCTTTTTCAAAAATCACTTTACTCATAAAATGCTCCTAAATATTTTTAAGAATTTTATATATTTTTACTTTATTTGAATTGAATTTTTTTCACTTGAAGATTTTTTAACCAATCTTTAGATAAAATCTCGAAAACTATAAATTTTAAAGGCACTTTTATTATGTTTGGAATGGGTTTTACAGAAATACTTGTAATCGCCGTAATTGCTGTTTTATTTTTGGGACCTGATAAACTCCCAAGTACAATGGTAGAGATTGCAAAATTTTTCAGAAGCATGAAAGATACAATTGGCACAATGAAAACTTCTATAGAAGAAGAGATGCATGTTGCAGATATTAAAAAAGAAGCACTTGCTTACAAACAAGAACTAGAACGTGCATCACATACGGTTTCTAATGCTACAAATATTAATGCACATATGGACAACTTAATGGCTGACGAACCGCAAGAAGAGTTAAAAAAAGCTCCTAGCCAACCAGAAGAAGTAACTTTTAAAAAGAAAAAAAAGAAACCTGAAGAAGAAGAAAATATAGATGTTTGAAGATATTAGACCCCATTTAGTTGAACTAAGAAAAAGGTTAGGGATATCTGTCGGTAGCCTGATAGTTATGTTTTTTGTAATGTTTTACTTCCATGAGCCTATTTTGGACTGGATGGTATCACCGCTAAACGATGCTTTGATCGAAGTTGGTAAAAAATCTGTACATGCAGCTGATGGTATGGTAACAACGAACCAAGTTGGTGGTGCGTTCTTTGTAGCTCTGAAAGTATCATTTTTTGCGGCTATTTTAGGAGCACTTCCTATCGTTCTTTCGCAAATTTGGATGTTTATTGCGCCGGGACTCTATGCAAATGAAAAAAAGATGCTGATACCGTTTATATTTGGTGGAACAATTATGTTCCTAGTCGGTGTCCTATTTGCATACTATATTGTTACACCGTTTGGTTTTGACTTTTTAATCACTTTCGGTTCTTTTAAATTTACACCGCTCATTAATATTGAAGATTATGTCGGCTTTTTTACAAAAATCATGTTTGGTTTCGGCCTCGCATTTGAGTTACCTGTCTTTGCATACTTCTTAGCACTTTTAGGTTTAGTCGATGATCGTCAGATGGCAGCATTTTTCAAATATGCAGTCGTTATTATCTTTATCGTTGCGGCACTTTTAACACCGCCGGATGTTTTAACGCAACTTCTAATGGCAGGGCCGCTGATTATCCTTTACGGATTCTCAATTTTAATTGTAAAACTTGTGAACCCTGCGCAACCTCTTGAAGATGAAGAGGATGAAGAAGAGTTAGAGAAAGCAAGTGCCGAGTAAAGAACTCCTTACATCCAGCTATGACTTTCATCTGCCTGATGAACTCATAGCTACACACCCAGCTTCACCCCGTGATCATGCAAAGCTTCTTGTTTATGATAGAGCAACCGATACAATTACCCATGCACACTTTTACGATCTAGAAAAGTTCATCCCTAAAGAGTGCGCTCTTATTTTTAACGATACAAAAGTTATCAAAGCAAGACTTTACGGGAAAAAGCCAAGTGGCGGTAAAATAGAGCTGCTTATCAATAGAGCATTAAATGCAACAGATGTTCATGTATATATTCGCGGACGTGTAAAAATAGATCAAGAAATTTTCTTTGACGAAAATTTAAAAGCCGTTATCAAAGAATTAAAGGATGATGGTACACGTATTGTAAACTTTCTTCAAAATGACAAATTGCTTCGTTTTGAAGAGCTACTTCCTATCATCGAGAAAATTGGTCATATTCCTCTTCCCCCTTATATTCAAAGAGAAGACAATGAAGAAGATGCTTCCGAGTATCAAAGTGTTTTTGCACAAAATGAAGGTGCAGTAGCAGCTCCGACGGCATCGCTTCATTTTACTCCTGAACAACATGAGAGAGTTTGTAAAAATCACAAACATGCTTATGTCACTCTTCACGTTGGAAGCGGAACATTTAAACCTGTCGAGGCCGATGTGATTACGGAACACCCTATGCACTCTGAGTTTTACGAGATTTCTAAAGAAGCAAAAAACATATTAGACTCCGATCAGGAAATTCTCAGTGTCGGGACAACCTCAACAAGAACAATTGAATTTTATGCAAGACATAAAGAGCAAACAAGTGGTGAAGCAAATCTTTTTTTACACCCAAACAACAAACCGCTCCGTGTGAATCATCTGCTTACAAATTTCCACCTGCCTAAGTCAACGCTTATTATGTTGGTAGCATCATTTGTAGGACTTGAAAAAACTTTAGAGTTGTACGAAGAAGCAATCAAAAACAAGTATCGCTTTTATTCTTACGGCGATGCGATGCTCATTCTCTAATCTGCTATAATCTTTGTCATGAAAGTGTTTATAAAAAAAATCTCCTATATTTTCGGGATGTTGTTTTTGATCTCAATTATCTCATTTTTAGCAATTCATGCAGCACCAAATAGTTTTTTAGGTGCAGGTGATCTTAATCCAAATATGACAGAAGAAGCTATAGAAAAGCTCAAAGCTGTTTACGGTCTGGACAAACCCTTACTGACCCAGTATGTTGATTGGATCAACAATATGCTCCAGCTCAATTTTGGAATCTCTTTTGTAAACGGAGGTGATGTTGCCAACGAAATTTTAAAAAGATTACCGATTACTCTAACAATAAACATCACCTCTTTAGTATTTGTGTTTGTACTTTCTCTGTATCTAGGAATCAAAGCGGCACTCACCTATGAAAAAAAATCGGATCTTTTCATTCGTCAAGTTTCACTTTTATCGTTTTCTATGCCCTCTTTTTATTTAGCATTGTTATTGATTATAGTTTTTTCCGTCAACTTTAAATTCTTTCCTATTGCTGGCTTACATTCTGTAGATATTTCTGGTGAAGGCTTAGAGTATTATCTCGACATGGGCTGGCATTTAATCCTGCCTATTTCCATTATGATCTTTGGTGGGCTAGGGAGTATGATTATTTATATCCGTTCTCTGACTTTAGAGATCTTAAAAAGTGACTATTACTATTTTGCTCTCTCTCGAGGACTTAGTCAAAAACAACTTTTACGTTACTACATTTTGCCAAATCTTCTACCGCCTATAGTGACACTTTTAGGTCTTTCTTTGCCTGGATTAATCGGGGGGAGTGTTATTTTGGAATCAATCTTTGGGATTGATGGAATGGGACAGTTCTTTTATATTAGTGCACTTTCACGCGACTACCCTACTATTATGGGTATTCTAATGATAAGTGCTTTTTTAACGCTTCTTGGAAACGTTATAGCGGATCTGATTTTACTAAAATTAAATCCTTATATGCACAAGCGTTAGTTAAATAACGCTTCTAGTGCATCAACACCATCTTTATCTTCTTGAACTTCTGATGTTGCATCACCTGCAGCCATAGAATCATTTTCAATAAGCTCGATCTCCATACCAGTAAGCATAGATGCTAAACGGATATTGATACCGCTTTTTCCAATAGCTTTAGACTTTTGATCGCTTGGAAGTGTAATAATCGCTTTTACGTTTTTACCCTCTTCGTCTTGTGCGATCTCAACATGAGAGATAATTGCAGGAGACATTGAACGCGCTACAAAAAGCTCAGGAATATTTGTGTATTCAATACAGTCAATGTTTTCACCGATCAGCTCTTCACTTACCGCATTAATACGTACACCTTTAACACCTACAGTAGCACCAACTGCATCAACTTGAGGATGTGTAGAGAAAATAGCAATTTTTGCTCTCTCACCAGGGATACGTGCAGATTTTTCAATCACAACACTACCGTCTTCAATTTCAGGCACTTCAAGTTCAAGTAACGCTTCTAAGAATTTTGGAGATGTACGCGAAAGTTCGATCATGATTCCATGCTCTTTATCCATGTTCACACGGCGAACTACAGCTTTTAGTACATCACCTACTTTAAATACTTCACCTTTTATACGGCTTTTCATAGGAAGTACTGCACGAATCTCGTCAACTTCGATATATGTAGCATTATTATTGTCAACACGTGTTACACGACCGTTTACAATCGTACCAACTTTTGATTTGTATTTGCTAAATACTTCATCTTCAACCATTCTTTGAATGTGATATTCAATCTCACGGTGAAGTTGTGAAGCCGCTGTTCTTCCGTAATCTTCAAGATCATGTTCTTCTTGTAATTGATCGCCTAGTTCTACTTGGTCATCATAACTTCTTGCATCACTGATAGCCATGTATGCAGGTGCAATTTCAGGGTCTTGCAGTCTTTCGTCGTTGTCTTCTACAACTGTAATTGTTTGAATAATTTTTATACTTCTTGTTTTTTCATCAATTTGTGCTTCATAAGCAAAGTTAGGGTTAATAACTCTTTTCGCAGTTTGTACAAAAGCTGTTTTTAAAGCTTCTAAAACTTTTTCAGGTTGTAAACCTTTTTCGTTGGCAATAGCTTCTGCAATATCTAATATTTTTTCCACAGTAATATCCCTTTAGTTTTAAGAAATCTAACAATGACAAATAATAATTGGGGGATTTCTTATAAATTTGAAAGTAAAAAATTATACCAAACTTCTTATAAAAACATCTTTAATCGGACTTTTATTACAAATAAAGTATAATTCAAAACTTTTAAAAAGACGATATAAGGAAAAGTTATGGATTTAAAGCTTGTAAGAATGGAGCTTGATGCTAAGCCTAAGAAAATTGACTTAGAGAAAATCGAGTCTTTAGTTGAAAAAGAGAAAAGCGTAATTCTTTACTTCGATAGAGAAAACTCACACAAAGATCTTTTAGCACTTCAAGATCATTTTGAAGCTCAAGGTAAAAGCTTTTATATGAATGAATTAAAATATGCTCTTGGTGACAATGACTATATGTACCAAGTGCATATCATGGCATAATTAAAGAGGGACAATGAGTAAAAAGTTATTTATTGAAACATTAGGTTGTGCTATGAATACACGTGATTCTGAGCATATGATTGCTCAGCTCAAAGAGCGTGAAGGGTATGAAACAACAACTGATGTTAAAGATGCTGACCTAATTTTAATAAATACTTGTTCAGTAAGGGAAAAGCCTGTACAAAAACTTTTCTCTGAACTTGGTGCCTTCAACAAAAAGAAAAAAGAGGGTGCAAAAATCGGTGTGTGTGGTTGTACAGCTTCACATCTCGGTGATGAGATTATCAAACGCGCTCCGTATGTAAACTTTGTTCTGGGTGCTAGAAATGTTTCTAAAATCTCTGAAGTTCTTCATAAAGATAAAGCAGTTGAAACCGATATCAACTACGATGAAAGTGAATTTGCTTTTGACGACTTTAGAACATCTCCGTATAAAGCGTATATAAACATCTCTATCGGTTGTGACAAACAATGTACGTTTTGTATAGTTCCAAAAACTCGTGGTGAAGAGATCTCTATCCCTGATGAACTTATCATCAACGAAGCGAAAAAAGCTGTAGCTAATGGAGCGAAAGAGATTTTTTTACTTGGTCAGAATGTCAACAACTATGGTAGAAGATTTTCAGATAAAGATCATGAAAAAGTAAACTTTACGGAACTTTTACGCAGACTTTCGAACATTGAAGGTTTAGAGCGTATCCGTTTTACTTCCCCTCATCCATTTCATATGGATGATGAATTTATTGAAGAGTTTGCAAAAAACCCTAAGATTTGTAAATCGATGCACATGCCACTACAATCAGGCTCAACGAAAGTTTTAAAAGACATGAAACGCGGTTACAGCAAAGAATGGTTTTTAAACAGAGTTGAAAAACTGCGTAAAGAGTGTCCTCAAGCAAGTATTTCAACAGATATTATCGTTGCTTTTCCTGGTGAGACAGAAGAAGATTTTGAAGATACTTTAGATGTAATGAAAAAAGTCAAATTTGATCAAATCTTCTCGTTTAAATACTCTCCTCGTCCACATACGGAAGCGGAGCATTTTACAAATACTGTAGATGAAGAGATAGGCTCAGCACGCCTTACGCAACTCCAATCTCTTCAAGCTGAAATCCTGGATGAAAATGCACAAAAACATCTTGGTGAAACATACGAAGTTTACTTTGAAGACCTCAACCGTGACAACTATGTTTCAGGGCGTACAAACACTAACCTTGTTGTAAAAGTAAAAGGTTCCGAAGAGCTTTTAGGTGAATTTAGAAACGTTAAAATCACGCAAATCGGACGTACAATCTGTACAGGGGAGAT
>JBFEUD010000025.1:0-14869 GCA_041547625.1 Sulfurimonas sp. | reverse complement strand
GTTCGATCAAAAAAATTGATATGGATACGCAATCTGTAACTGTTAATGCGATGACCTTTGCTGCTCAAAATATAAGCGATAGAAAATATATTCGTTTAGAACCAGAAGAGAGTCACAAATGTACATTCTTCTATAAAGACATAAAATATGAAGGTGCTACAACTATTATTGATATATCGGAAGTTTCTATTAAAATTTCGATTCAGGCACTACCTGCCGGACTAATCGTAGGCACAGATGTAAAAATATCATTTAACCTGACTGTGAATAAGCAAATCATCTCTATAGTAACCGATGCAACTGTATTTAGAATTGATGAAAATCCAAAAAACTTTTATCTCATCTTACTGTATGAGCTACCAGAGCAAAATCTCAAAAAGCTTAAAGACTATCTTGCACATAGACAAATGGCTCTTATACGTGAGTTTAAAAATAAGGGTTCAGACTTCTAAGAGTTCTTAGTTTTGTAAAACCTGTACCTGCATCACGAGTTTATCCATCCCATACGGATCAACAACATTAAAAAAGATTTTTCCATCGCTGACTACAGCCGTGCCTCTTCCCTCTTCAACTGTTTCATCACCGTTGTAATAATCTTTATTTTTATACTTTATCTTATACTTTTCTCCTGCTACAATGTTCATACTTTGCAGCTCTTCTTGTGTGTTTGCTCTAAACATCTTTTACCTTTATTTTAAAAATTCGTACAATCCCATTACAATCTCTATAAAGATTAAAATGATAATTATCCATTCTAAAAACGATGAATATTTATGGTTTTGTTCATTACTGAGCATATTGAGCAACTCCTGAATAACTTCAACTTTTTTATTGAGTACTTCAACCCTGGACGTAATGTCTAAATACTTGCTCAAACTATTATAGTGCTTTTCATATTCAGGATATTCCCAAAAAAATTCAGGTGTGTCTAACAGATCATAATGCAAATTGATCTGGCTCTTTACCAAAAAAAGCTCTCCAATCTTTTTTGCAGTCTGTTTTTTACTCAAACTGATTTTCCCGTATTTTGCAAGGCTTTTTGGAATGATTGAATTTTCTTCGATTGTATTCTCAACTTTTGATTCAAATTGATTGAGTTTAATATTTTGTACAAGTGCAGAAGAGACTGCTATTTTTAAAAGCTGAGAATCATTCTCTAAAATAAACTTGTCAAAAACTATTTTAAATTCGCTTTCGACCGTATATTTAAATTTTTCCTCTTTTGATTCTTCTAAAGGATTGATCAAAAAATCTTTGATCTCGTTTTGAAAAAATTCCAAATTTCTAAAAGAAAGATTCCAGCAGGTATATACCCCATACTCAAACAAAACAATAAACTGGTCCTCTTCTACAGTAATAAAAAAAATATCTTTATACATAAGTGTTTTATACTTATTTGCCAATACTTCATAGAGCTTTCTATCAAACTTTTCACTTACTACAAAACTAATAACACTTTTTTCCATCGGTTAATACTCCAGTATCTCAAACACTTCATAAGCCACCTCTTCATAAGGGTGTACAGCTTTAAGAGTTGTGATCGCTTCTTCGATCAACTCTTTTTTACAGATCATCTCCACCTTGTACTCAGGTAATACTTCAAGTGCATTGAGTTCACCGATAGATGGATTTGCATTTCCTATAGGTTTAAACTGCCCTTTTCCCAAGGTCTCCCATGAACAACACTCATAATTTTCGTATCTTCCGGCTCCAATATCAAAAAGAGCTTGTTTGACTTTTTCTTTATCGGCTTCAGGAACAAAAAAATTGAGTTTATACATTCTTTTTCAGCCTTGCTTTATACGCTATCGGAGAAGCATATTTACCACTTTTGTCATTTGGACCAGAATCTTTTTCATCTACCGCTTTTACTTTAGGCTTATACTGTGTTTGTCTTGTTTTTGTCACGGTACCGTCTAGTTCTATCTTAGAAACTAAACCCTCTTTGAGATTATGCAGTATAGTCATTACTGTTTCAATATTTTGACTCTCAACACTCAATTTTATCTCTTTCATTATTTCCTCTTTAAACTAATTGTCTTTTTAAAAATTCCATATAGTGCCCCTCTTCCTCTTCGAGCTCTTTATGAGTACCTTGTTGTACAATTTTACCGTTTTCCAGCACATAAATCATATCTGCATTTTTTACAGTACTCAGACGATGTGCAATTGTAATTACTGTCTTGTCACGTAACATAGGCATTAATGTTGCATAGAGTTTAGCCTCAGTATGCACATCCAGTGCCGATGTTGATTCATCAAAAATTACAACACTCGGATTAGCTATGATCATCCGTGCGATGCTCAAACGCTGTCGTTGACCTCCTGAAAGACGAATACCATGGTGTCCTACAATCGTATCAAGCCCCTGGGGCATAGAGCGAAGCATATCGCTAAGCTGTGCAGTCTCTAGTGCTTTTTCTATCTCTTCATCGGAGATCGTATCATCCCCCATCGTAATATTAAAACGCAGTGTAGAATTAAAAAGTATAGGCATCTGTAACACTAAAAATATCTTTTTACGAAGTGAATGTTTATCTATATTTTCAATTTCAATACCGTTACATTTATAACTGCCGCTTTGCTTTTCATAAAAACCTGAAAGTACTTGTGCCAAAGTTGTTTTTCCACTACCGCTTGCACCTATGAGCGCTACTTTTGCACCGCTTGGAATCTCTAAAGATATATCTTCCAATACCTTTTTCTCTTTGTTATAAGAGAAATCAACATGCTCTAACTTAAGTTCAACTCTCTCTTCATTCAGCTTTTGAAAACCGCTGGCTTCCGTTTTTAATGCAAGCACTTTATTTAAACGTTTGATCGCAGTTGCTGCCGAAGCATACGAATACTGCATAGAAAGAATGTCTTGAACAGGAGTCATTATAAACCAGATATAGCCAAACATCGCAAACATCATTCCAATACTTAGATCAGAGTATGCCACAAGTAAAAGGCCGCTTGCACGAAGCAGTTCAAAGAAAATCAGAAAAATTGTATATGAGAGTTTTTCGTAAGCTACACTTTTATACCCGTATTCGTTCGAGGTAGTTTGTATATCTTTTGCCTGTTCAATCGCTTTTGAGAAAAAATAGTTTTCCTTGTTGCTTGCTTTGATCTGTCCAAAAAGCTCGAGTGTCTCTCCCACTTCACCTTGAAACTTCTCAATAGCTTCATTTTCCTCTTTTTTTAATACTCCTACACGCTTTACCATCTTTTTTGAGATAAACATAATCAAAGGCTGGATGACAAGAATTAAAACCCCTAAAATAGGGTCTATTGCTATCATAACAATACCCACGGCAATAAGAGTAAGCACAGAAGCAATAAAACGGCTGACACTTGTAATTATAAAACTGTCTAAAGTATTTACATCCGTAATAAGGTTTGCGGTAATGGCACCGCTACCTATCGTTTCATACTCATTCATAGAAGCGGCTTTTAAATGTTCAATCACCTTTTTTCTTACTTCAAAAGTGACATATTTTGCTATTTTCGTAAAAATCTTTGTAATGATGACATTAAAAACAAAGTAGATAAAACGTAAAAATATCACCGATAAGGTTACAATTGCAATGTAATAAAAAGCTGTACCGTTACCAAAAAGCTGATCAATTGTATGAATAACCTGTGCAGGTTTATCAAGCAGTACTTCATCGACAAGTACTGGGAGTAAAAGAGGGATCGGTACACTTACCAAAATTGCGATAAGTGTAACGACCTGCCCCCAAAAAAGGGGTTTTTTATTTTTTAAAATAAGTTGTAATAAATATTTTAGAGATATTGTATCTTTTTCCATACGGAAATTATACCTCTAAAAATCTTTAACGAATCAATCTTCCGAAGCTATATTCTTTTGTAGTTAATTTTCCTCTAGAGTTCCAATATTTCCAAGTACCCGTTTTTCTGCCATAAGAGTATTTTCCCTCTTCCACTTTTTTACCACGATACCAACGTTGGTAAAGTCCGTCACGTTTTCCAAAACTATATGTCTCTAAATAATTTAACTTTCCTGTAGAGTAGTCGTAAGATTTTTGTACACCGTGGCGATCACCCTTCGAGTAATTTGCTTCAGAACGAAGTTGTCCTTTTGAATTCCACTGTTTGAAAGAACCGTCTCTCTTCCCATAACTATAATGTTCTTCTCTTGTTAATTTTCCTGTAGAGTAATCATAAGACTTTTGTACACCATGGCGTTTTCCATTAGCATAATTACTCTCAGATCTCAGCACACCATTACTATTCCAGCTTTTAAAAACACCGTGCTTTTGTCCATCTTTATAATTCTCTTCAGAAGATGTACTGCCATCACGATTATACCTTTTAAAGACACCATCTTTTTTACCTTCTTTATAGTTCTCTTCATAATAAGGTTTTCCGTCATGATTATATCTTTTAAATACGCCATCTTTTAGATTGTTTTTATAATGCTCTTCACTTACCAATTGTCCATCAGAGTTCCATCTTTTAAAAGCACCGTTTTTTTTGCCATCTGTATAATTTTCTTCAATTGCAAGCTTTCCAGTATAGTAATCATAATATTTAAACACACCATGTTTACGATCTAACTTATAATTTTGTTCCGACTGAAGAATACCCTTCTTATTAAATGCTTTAAATACACCGTGTTTTCTGTCTTGCTTGTAATTTTCTTCAGATGTTAAAACACCCTCTTGTGTCCATTTTTTAAAAGAACCGTCTTTTCTATTGTTTTTATAGTATATTTCAAGCTCAAGCTGTCCATTTGGATACCACTCTCTTTTTACACCATCTTTGATTTTGTTTGTCAGATATGAAACAATACTCTTATATTCTATTGAGATCTTTTTACCACTATTGAGAGTACGAGCATCCGTATAGTTCATAAAAAATGCAAAATAGATTGCAGGTATAGTTACAGCCAAGAACGCCCCTACACCCATTGCTATTTTTTTCTTCTTTTCCGGTGACATCGGCGGTCTGTTTGCTTTTTCTTGTCTAACCTTTTCTTTCATCTCTGCCTGTTGCGCTTCTGCCTGCTCAAGAGCTTCTGCCTGAGGTGAGCCTTTTACGATCGGTCTACCTAAATGATCTTTCTCCACACAGTAAAGGTTTCCAAACGTTTTGGAAGGTACAAATGCATTGATAATAAATGTAATGAATGGACCGATAAATGGGATAATATTAATTAAAACCATCCAACCTGACATATTCGCATCATGGAAGCGTTTAATAGAAGACATTAATGCTACCCAGAATATCAATGCCCACGCAACAATTCCAAGTCCAAAGACTATGCTACGCGTAATCGCCATATCGATAAGCCCGTCTTGGACACCTCCCATACCGCCATTGTAAGCATCATAACCCAGTGATGCAGCAGCCCAAAGACCTTTTGAGACCATTATCCCTTCGATAACCCAAATCAGAATGTTGATAACAAATAAAGAAAGAAACACTTTCCACCATTGTGTACGTGTATAGCACCCTTTAGGAGAAAAAAGTCCTCCCGCTTTGCACGGTACGTATTCAGCATCCGGTGAATTTGTAAGATGTGGATTTTTTACTTGTGATTGTGCCGGTGCAGCAGCTTCTGCCGGAGCTGTTGCTTTAATGATGTAAATATCTTGTGCACTTTCGCCGTCTTCGCTTAAAAAGTCAACTTCCATGCCTTGAAAAACTTCTGTTTCTCCCCTTAAGTCCTCTTGTGTAAATGTATAACGTTTCCCCTCTTGATCCGTTAACACCCCTTGCAGTTTCTCTGCATCATAAAAAAGTATTTTCCCTTGCATACGTCCCCTTGATTATTTTAATTATATAACTCTACAAAAGTACCCTTAGAATATGTCCCTACAGGGGCTTATCGAATTCAAATTCATTATATTATGTTACTTTTTGTACTAATTAGTTTTATGATGCTTTTTCAAACATATTGTTTTCTATACAGAACAACTCTTTTTCAAAGTTATCATTCTCTCCATAATAAGCTCTTTTAAAAGAGCACTCTAATTTCAGAGCCGTTTTTAGTTTTTTCAGGATTTTATCCAAATCATTTTCAGCAACGTTTTTCAAAGCAAAAATAAATTTTTGTGTATCGTATCTTCCTATAAGATCATCATCTCTAAGTGATCTTTTCAATACGCTTGCCGCTTTCACTAATAAACTCTCATCTATCCCATCTTCATCAAGTTCTAATACGACAACGGCAGTATTTGTATCTGTCTTTCTTTTATACTTTAACATCAGACTGAGCTGGTCACAGAAATGAGTCTTTGTAGAGAGTCCTGTTACTCTGTCTATAGTTTTTAGTTGCTCATAACTTTCAATATAACGTTTACGCTTTTCTTGTTTCATACGTGAATTATCTGCGATAATAAAACCTTCGACAACTCCAAACAGAGACTCGTTCACACTAAAATCAAAAAACCTTACAGCTCCTTCATCATAAAGTTCCGTATATTGCTTAAAAAGTGTCGGTACTGATGTATTTAACTCTTTAAGATATTTTTTCAGTACTACAAAACCCTCTTTATATGAAAGCCCTTCAAAGAGAGCATCAAATTCCTCTTGGTCTTCATCCGACATTACATAGGGTGTTTTTGCCTGCATCATATGAGTAGTGCATGAAAAATATGTCGAATAAAAGTAAACTAAAGCAGCTACAGCTTTTTTAGGAGTATTTGCATTTATCGTAACAGTCCCGTAAGTGTATTTGATCTTTGGATTGTGTGCAAGGTATGCACCCACACCCTGCCAGAGATTATCAAGAGCACGAGTACTCCAATACTTAGGCTGAACAAAACTGCGTCCCAGCTCTACTGAATTACCGCAATACTCCTGAAAATCGTTACTAAAAGTACATAAATTATAAGTGTATAAGCCTTCTCTCCCTTTATCTTTTATGATATCTTCACACTCACCTATTCTATAGGCTCCTACGATTTCGAGTTCTTCACTATCCCAAAGAATAAGATGTTTATAGTACTGATCATACAAGTCATTATCATGTGCCTGTCCCGTACCTCCGCCGATCGCACGAAATGAGATCTCACGAACACGCCCGAGTTCACGGAGCAAAAATGGGGAATGCTTCGCATCGGCCAGGATGATAGACTTGCCGTCCGCAGTCTCTCCAAGATACTCCGCTCTTGCAACCTCATCTTTTAACATCTTCTTATTTTTAGGCGCTCCAATCGTAATCTCTGTTTTTAAAATATCCCCTTTATTCTTCTCTAACGTGTAAAGGTGTTTATAAAACATCTGCAAATACTCTTGTGTTGTAATTGCTTTATTTGTAAATGACTCAGGGGGGATCACTTTTCCGATCGTAAAGTTCAGTGCCTTCTGCTTAGCAGCATTGACAAATTCACGCATCAGTAAAAGCCCTGAAATATGTTTTGGTAAAAGGAGTGAAGCTATATAAAACGCTAAAGAATTCCTTCCTTTAATCTTAATTGGCAATATCGGCGTTTGTGTTTTTTGTGCTATTTTTAGAAAACTAGCTTTCCACTCACTGTCTTTTAAACCATGAAGGAACGAGAAACGATTCACAAACCCTGCAGGGAAAATAATAAGTGCTTCTTCATTTGCCAGAGCTTCATTAATCGCCTGCAGACTTGTTTTCGATATTCCCCCTCTTACATCTACCGGTATTCCCCAGCCAAACCCTTTAGATGTTTCATACAGCATTGAATTTATAAGAAGCTTTACTTTTTTGTCCTCTCTTGCATTTGCAATTAACTGGACTAAAGAAAAAGAGTCCTGCATCCCTGTTGGATGGTTTGCAATAACGATTAGCTTTCCAGTTGCCGGAATATTTTGCAATTCTTTTGGTTTTACCCTGTATGTGATACCAAGACCCTCTAAAAGATTATCGGTAAACTCCAAACCTTTTAGATGTTCTTTATCTTGATCTATCTTATTGAGCTTCTCTTCACAAAAAAGTTTTTTAAAACCAGAAACAAATAACTTTTTCAACCAAGGTGGAAGTTTTTTTAACTGCTTTGCATAGTTATCTTCTAATAATTTTTCTACATTAATCATCTATTATTCCCTTGTAAAAAACTTTTATCTTTTCCATCAAATTTACTTAAAATTGCAGGCAGCATCACAAGGTCAACCACTACTGCGATAATCAGTGCAATTGCCGTGATAATCCCGAAATTCACATTTGGCATAAACTGCGATAAACTAAAAATAGCAAATGCAAGGCTAAGCACTATTGTCGTAAACACAATCGCAAGTCCCGCATACTCGATCGTATAACTGAGTGCCTCATGAAAGTTCATCCCTTTTTCTCTTGCTTCTTTGTACTTTACCAAGAAGTGAATCGTGTCATCTACTGCAACACCTATGATGATCGCACCACATATAGCCACACCTATATCGATCTGCATATTTAGCCATCCCATCACCCCTATTACCAAAACAATTGGAAGTACATTGGGGATGATAAAAAGAGGAATCATACGGATATTCCTAAAAATCAAAAGCATCACGAACGATACAATGGTAATTGCAAGTAAAATAGACTCCACTAATGTATCTGTTACATCATGCTGCATATGTGCAAACATTGCTGTTTGTCCGTTTACCTCTGCACTGTAAGGTGTATTTTTCCACCACTGCTCTATCCACTCAATCATCTCAAGGTCCAACGATGTATCGACTACATTCATTGAAGCCGTCACACGCAAACGTTGTTCATCCACATCCATCTTATCATTGATCTCCATCCCCTGTGGTAGAGAAAGAGAGTATAAAAGCAGATACTGGGCAATCAAATTTTGATCGTTTGGGATTGCATATTTTCCTTGCATTACATCATTAAATTTCTTCACCACATCTACAAGGGAAGAGATATGACGCACATCACTGTATTTTGCTTCAAACTCATTTGAAAACTTTTCAATTGTTTTCATAAAATGTGGGTCTTTAATCCCGTCTTTGAGTTTTGAATCAACTACAACCTCATACGCCATCGGTCCCGTAAGCTTTTTTTGTATGAAATCTATCGTCTGTTTAAACACCACGTCATCGCGGAAGTATCGTATAGTATTTGAATCAACTCGAAGCTGAAAGAGACCCAGTCCTAAAACGATAAACAGGAGTGTCGTAACGGCTAAAATTTTACCATCGTATCTTTGGATAAAACTCGCATATTGTTGCGCAAAACCACTCTTTGTTTTTTGTTTCGTTTTCATTTTTTGCGCTTGGATATTCGGATTGATGATCGCAAGTACAGCTGGGACAAAAAAGATAGTGATCAAAAATGCCAAAAGTGCTGCTGTGGCTGTAGCTATCCCGAGTGTTTGAATCGGAACTATTTCAGAGATTCCAAGTGAACCAAAGCCTATTGCCGTTGTGATCGAAGTTAAAAACGTCGGTAAAAAGTTTTTCTCCAAAGAATGGTGTATCGCACCATCATTATCTAAGCCCTCTTTTCGTCCCAGCAGATAGATCCAGTACAGGTGCATTGCATCAGCTATACCGATAGCTATAATAAAAATAGGCATGTTTGCCGTAAAGTTATTGAGTTTAAATCCAAGCATCACCTGAATAGCAAGAACAATTACAAAAGTAAAAACTACAACTGCGACACTTAGCAGTACACCGGAGAGGCGTTTGAAAATGATCCACAAAAGCACCATTGCAATTAAAATTGCCAGAGGTGTATACGTTGTCGCGTCGTGCTTGCCTAAAGAACTAAATGTTGCATTGAGCGGCGGTCCTCCGGCAAGTCTGAACTTATAACCTGTTCTTTTCGTTTCATCTTGAATATACCCATCCACAAGATCTTTGATAATTTTAGAAGAACCAAAATACTGACTCGCTTTTGGAGTAAGACGTCCTACGATCATGGTGGTTGTTGCATCAGAATTTAGCAACTTGCCTTGCAGCATATCCTCTTTGAGTGCAATCTCTTTTTTTTGCTCTAAATCATCAGATGTTAAACTTTCAATATCTTCTATGAAGCTCTCAATTACAATCTCATCAGGGTACTCTTCGCTTTTATGGATATATTGATAATTCGTAATAGAATCTACCCTTGCAATGAAGCGTGTTTCCCAAAGCTTATCCGTTAAGCGTTCTATGGTGCTTAATGCCTTTTGATTAAACACACCTTCTTTAAGGTCCAAGATGATGATGATCGAGTCATCATTGCCAAAAACAGAGCGGAACTTATCAAACTTGACAAGTGCATCGGAGTCTTTTCCAAACCAAATACGATATGAGCCGTCAAACTGGATGTTTTTTAACTGCCATGTGAAGAGAAGTGTGAGCAGCGGGATTAAAACAACGATAAACCATCGAAGCTTTATAATACTTGCAAAGATTTTTTTCATCTCCATCTAGAAGTAGTACCCCGCTTTGATACTAACACGCTTTTGTTTTCCCATTCGTTTTAATGCAGTTTCATACGTAGTTGATGGTTCCGTTTGACGATAATCAAGATGCAACTTGATAATGTCGTTAATACGCCCTTCATATTTAATATAATATACCTGTTCATCATATTCAAGGTCAAGCATAGCTCCACCTACAATACTCGCATCATTTCCTTCATTAAAACTGTATCTAGCACCAATAAAAAGATCGTTTTGAAACACTTCGAAGAGTTCAAGATCGTCATATCTGTCATTCTGAAATCGTCCATATCTATAGTATTCCATCAAAAGCCCAAGGTCTGCTTCTTTATATACCTGAGTTAAAGTATGTTCCACACCTAAACCAAGATGGTAATAATCAGAAATCATCTTATTGTTTAAAACATCTGCATAGACTGCTTCAAGTTTATACAGTGTCGAATCAACAACAAGTGTATTGTATGTGATCAACTTATTTACTAAATAAGCATTCTCATATACTTTAAAATCAGGTGCAACCGGTGTATTAAAATACCTTTGTGAATCGTAACCGTTTTCAAAAATAAACGAATAATCCAATGCATATTCACTGTCTGCAGTACCTGAATATTTCAGATAAACGCTTGGTCTCATACGAGACTTTTCACTCTGCACTGTGCTGTCATATGTTACAAGCTGATTTGTAAAAGGGTAGTATACATACGGATATGCAGGCATTTTTCTATCTTGTTCATAAAACTTCACTATTGCACTGATCTCGGCATCATCACTATAATAAGTGTATGCCGCATTCCATGAACCCATTTTATCGTTTTCAGTCGGGTCAGATCGAAAATCACTCAAGTTAAATACGTCGGTAATGTTTTTTAACTCCAAGGCACCCCAAAAACGGATATTTTTTCCAAAAAATAGTTGCGAATTCTCCAAATCGTACTTCATATACAACTCTTGTAAACGTAAATAGCTTCTATCGTTGTCTGCACTACTACCTTGCAAGTCATAATAGTCTTGTTGCGCTCGAAGCTTTGCAAATGCTTTTAATGCCTCTTTGTTATAAGCCATCTCTAACTCAGCCGAAGCCGTATAGTTGCTCGCATGTTTTCCTGAGGGTTTTGTAAGGTATCTTTGTGCCGCTAAATTGATATGCCCTTGCACTGTTATATTTTCAAGAAAACTTTCTTGTTCTTTCGCTTCTAAAGTTGCATCTTCATCATTCACATTTTCATTTAGATCATTATTTTCTACAATTGTCTTGGAGATATCTTTAGTCTCCATCGATTTTTTAGATGCAAAACGATACTTATATGTCGGGACAATCAATGTATTGTTGTATCTTTGTTCAAATACTTTTTGTTGCTTTTTTGCTTTACCGTATTTTTCAAAACATCCACAACGAACTGCATTCACATTTGAAAAGCTAAACAGTTTACACGACTGGGGATAGTTTTGTGCCTCAAAATCGTAAACACTGTTTTCTTTCTTTACAAAACTTGTTAACTGTACAGAATAACAAGTATCTTTATCTTTGGCAAATACAATACTGAGACTAAGAATTAAAAGGACTACTATACGCATGCTAATTCTTAAATTCTATTGTTTTTTAGAACTCTTTTGTGAAAATGTTTCTCTTTGAGTCCTGTTTTTATTTTTTCATTTTTCCACACCAAGATTGTCTTTTTATCATTTTGATGATTGACCATTCTCATCTTTCCGACACGCCATACTCCTGAAATCTTTGTATAATTTTCAAAATATGCCGTTTTTAAAAGCTCATGTTTACGATCATAATAATCAACTTTTTTGATCAGGTATGTTTTCGGATCAACCCATGAAATCTGTTTTGTGTACCCTGAATATTTACTTTTTGGTTTTCTTTGCACCTCGTAAAGTTTTTTCCCGTCTAATGTGACAACTTTTGCATCCCCACGAAAAATAAACTTATCGATACTAAAAGAGCTTAGGTCTTCATACGAAAATTCACTTCCCATAAAAGAGCCTGACTTGCTTTTCGATGCGATTCTCTTCACTCTTTTTAAGGCTGGCAGATAAAGCCATTGGTCATCATCTTTATTAACATGTTCATAATTTAAAAACTTTGTCCCCTTTACATCTGCTGGAGATATAAAAGTCATTAGCGATTTATCGCCTTTATCTTGTTCAAGTACTATCATCTTCATTTTTCTTTCACGCTTTTGATTATTTGCGTTGATCAAAGTCATTGTCATCTCTGAAGAAGAGTCTTGAAAGCCGCTCATAGCAGCTTCACTTTTCTTGGCAACATCCAAATTGCTTATTGCCAATAAATTAATAGATAAAATCCCTAATGCAAGCAGTTTTTTCACTATAAACATCCCTTTTTGTTAAAAATTGTCTGATAGTATCATCATAGTTGTTTTATGAAACTTAATTTGTCACAAAAATAACAGAAATTTATGATAACTTTGTGATATGTTAAGTTTTTACATTATGTTTTCTTATCTACTGTAGTAAGATATATTGAATCTCAATGATTGCTGTGAAAGTAAAGTTTGTTTGTGGTTATAAATAAATATGAGGTTTTATAAATAAAATCAGATAAGCACCGCTTTATTACGTGTCTCTTTGGCTTGATATAAAGCTTTGTCAACACGTTTAAAACATGTTCTTTCCTTATCCGATAATGAGATTTCGGTAACGCCTAAACTAATTGTAATTTTGGGGATATACTCTACTTCATGGTTTTCTACAACTCCTCGTAAAAACTCCGCTTTTTTATATGCTGAGTCACTCCCTGTATTTGGCATGAGAATAACAAATTCCTCCCCGCCCCATCTGGCAAATACATCACTAGTACGTATATTTTTACTAATCAGTTTTGTTAATTCTATTAAGACTTTATCCCCTATATCATGACCGTGGTTGTCATTCACCTTTTTAAAGTGGTCTACATCAAATAGGATCAATGAAACAGAAATACCGTCTCTTTGTTTTTCAGTGTACACCTGCTGTAGCATAGTATTGAAAATTTGTCTGTTATATATATCTGTCAAAGGGTCTTTATATGCTAACTTTTCTAAAATTCTTTTTTCGTTTTGCAATGAAGTAATGTCGGTAAAGACAATTACATACATCTCTTCATACTCTTCTAAACGCCCTATAGATATCTCAAAAGCTCTTCCCTCTCCATGAGAATTTAACATAGAGACTTTAATACCCTGCGGGTACTTACATAAGAAATCTATCCAGCTTTCATCCTCTTTCAGGTTTTTTGCAGAAAAATAATCGGGATGTTCTAAAAAAAAATTACAAATACATCTATTATGTTCTGCAAGTTCATCTAAAGAATCTAATCCTAAAAAATCTAAAAAATTTTGATTTGAAAGTACTACTTCTTTCCCGTTTGTAACGATAAGAGGGTTTGGAATAATATTGATAATAGTTAAAAAAGTGGAATCTTTGATCATAATATATTGTGACGTTATTTGACTTAAAGTTTTTTAATGAAGAATAAGAAACAGACTAAACCCGGAGATGGGTTTAGTTTATAATTATGCTAATGCAGCTTTTGAAGCTTCTACTACTTTAGAGAAAGCAGCAGCATCATTCATAGCCATATCAGCAAGAATTTTACGGTCAAGCTCGATGCCAGCTTTTTTAAGTCCGTTCATGAAAGTAGAATAGTTCATGTCATTTAAACGACATGCAGCATTGATACGGATGATCCATAATTTACGGAACTCACGTTTTTTCTGTTTTCTATCACGGAAAGCGTATACTAATGAACGCTCTAATTGTTCTTTAGCTTTTCTAAAGTGTTTACGACGACCACTATAGAAACCTTTTGCTAATTTTAATATTTTTTTGTGTCTTCTTCTACGAACAACACCAGTTTTTACTCTTGGCATTTTATTTCCTTGTTTTTCTTTACCTAGCTACTCTAATAGTCAAGGTGCCACTACTTTGGTGGACTTGCCCAACAATGCGTTGGAGATTCATTAAATCAACTAAAAATTAGTTAATCATAGCCTTAATGTTTTTAGCATCAACTTTAGCAACCACTTTTGGAGTGTTTTGCTCACGACGAGTTTGTGCATCTTGTTTAGTTAAGATGTGGCTTCTAAACGCAGTTCCACGTTTAACTTGACCATTTTTCTTAACTTTAAAGCGCTTAACAGCACCTTTTACCGATTTCATTTTTGGCATCGTTGGCTCCTTTGTAAAATTCTCAAAATTTGAGACGCGAATTATACCATAATATTTCCATAATCTTGCTATACTTTGTATATGAATTCAATCAATCATGTAAAAAATGCTCTAAACGAGCTGGATAATGAAGTAGAAAAAATATTGCTGGATTGGTCTATTCCACTCAATGAAAAAGACAATCTCATGTTACCTCTTTTACTGCAAAAAAAGGTTTTAACACAAACTTTGGAAGACTTGGAATATCTACGTGATAATCCACCTTCACCCAATCAACCTTGCGGTATTTCAAAATACAGGGATGAATAGTTTTATAACTATTCATGCACCTCTTGCACCATTGT
>JBFEUD010000024.1:0-15130 GCA_041547625.1 Sulfurimonas sp. | reverse complement strand
CTTCTCAACTATCAAGAAGATAATTCCCCCGATTATGAACATTGTAGCTACGACATTTACGCTAAAGAGTTCTTTGATTTGATGAGAGAAAATAAAGCCTACAGCTCCGATAGGAATAAAGGCTAAAAATACTTTTGTCCAAAGGTCTATTTTTTTAATTGTAAACTTCTCTTTGTAGTTAAGAACTACTGCTAAAATTGCAGCAAACTGAATGATAACCTCATACGCTTTTGTAACACTTGTCTGATCAATTCCAAGAAGATCACTGGCAACGATAAGATGTCCTGTTGAAGAGATCGGCAAAAACTCCGTAAACCCTTCGATAATACCCATAATAATTGATTGTAAAATATCCATGGGTGTAATTCTAGCACATCAAAGGTACAAAAACTTTTTTCTAATTATAATTTTAAACTTATTTAGATATAATTCGAGGTTTTATTTTTAAACATTCATCTAAAGTAGGAAAATATATGTTACTTTTTACACCTGGACCGACTCCAGTACCACAAAATGTTAGAAATGCGATGGCTCAAGAGACTATCCATCACCGTACACCTGAATTTGAAGCAATCTTTGAAAAAACAAGAAAGCATCTGTTTAAATTGTTTAAAACAGATGAGGTTGTTATGCTTGCTTCAAGTGGAACGGGAGTTATGGAAGCTGCTGTAATTAACCTTTGTCACAACACTTTACTTAACGTAAATTCAGGAAAATTCGGTGAGCGTTTTGGAAAAATTGCCGTAGCTCACGGATTAAACCAAGTAGAGATTAAAAACGAGTGGGATACACCTATTAGTGTTGACGCTGTTGTTGAAGCAATTAAACAAAACCCAAATATTGATGCAATCGCTGTACAAATTAGTGAATCAGCTGGTGGTCTTCGTCATCCGGTTGAAGAGATGGCTGCTGCTGTAAAAGCTATCAATCCAAATATCATGATTATCGCTGACGGTATCACTGCTGTTGGTGTTGAGCCGATTGATGTTACAAATATCGATGCAATTTTAGCGGGTAGCCAAAAAGCATTAATGCTTCCTCCTGGACTTGCTATCGTTGGTCTTTCAAATGCTGCAATCGAGAAGATCGGAGCTGGTAAAGGGTACTACCTAAACCTAGCAAGCGAGATTAAAAAGCAACGTGAAAATACAACTGCTTATACTGCTGCTACAACTTTAATCATCGGTCTTTTAGAGATCTTAGAGACGATTGAAGACGCTGGTGGAATCGATGCACTGTATGCAAAAACTGCTACACGTGCTGAAGCTGTGAAAAGTGCATTGGAAGCGCTTGGATTACATGTATATCCAAAATCACCGGCGAAGTCTATGACTACGATCGATGATGAAAATGCAAACGAGATCAGAAAGATCTTAAAAGAAGAGATGCAAGTAAACGTTGCGGGTGGTCAAGATCACCTTAAAGGAAAAATCTTCAGAATCAACCAAATGGGTCTTATTAATGATTATGAGATGAGTTGGGTTGTAAACGCTGTAGAGCTTGCACTTGATAAACTAGGTCGTCGTAAATATGATGGAACGGCAAACAAAATTTTTAACGAAGTAACATTTAACTTAGGTAAATAGTTTTAATAACGGCTTCCAAACAAGAGAAAAAGGTTTTATATAAATGATACTTGAACATGAAATACCAAACGGTTCAAAACTTTATTTTGGTAAATCTGCTAAAGTAAAACGTCACATTGAAAAAGTAGCAAGCGATATCCTTGATGCTAACGGGTATGAGGAGATTGTAACTCCTGTATTTTCATACCATCAACATCAGTCTATCGCTGATGAGAAAGAGCTGATCCGTTTAAACGATGAAAAGAATAATGCGCTTTCGCTCAGAGCTGATTCAACTATCGATGTAGTGCGCATCATTGAAAAAAGACTAGGAAGCAATACGGACGAGAAAAAATGGTTCTATATTCAGCCTGTATTCAAATACCCGACAATTGAACAATACCAAGTTGGTGTTGAGTATATGGGTGAGACGAATCTTGGATCTGTTTTAAATATAGCAACAGATATTTTTGAAAAACTGGAAGTACAACCGCTAGTACAGATTTCAAATATAAAAATTGCAAAACTGATTGCATCTATGTTTGATGAATTAACTATTGAAGATTTTAGACATATTAATATAGACAAATTTTTATCTTTAAAAGTGGAGTGGCTAAGTAAGCTTGTATATTTACAGCATCCAGAGCAGATCGATGAGCTTTTAACGATTGTACCTGATGCAATCAAAGTTGAGCTTGAGAAGATGAAAGCACTTTGTAAAGAGATCAAGTACACGAAAGTTGTGCTTGCTCCGCTTTATTATGCAAAAATGCTTTATTACGATGAACTCTTTTTTAGAGCGATTGTAAACAATGAAGTATATGCTCGTGGTGGAAAATATAAAAGTGATGAACTGACGTCTGTAGGTTTTGCAATCTATACAGATACTCTATGTGAAGAATTAAGTAAAGGGAAATAATGAAAGCTGATGTAATTGTTGGAATACAATGGGGTGATGAAGGAAAAGGGAAAATAGTAGATAAACTTGCTCTTGAATACGATATGGTATGTAGAAGTCAAGGTGGACACAATGCAGGGCATACTATCTGGGTTGATGGTGTGAAATATGCACTTCACTTAATCCCTTCAGGTGTACTAAACCCAAAAGCTATCAATGTTGTTGGTAACGGTGTAGTTCTTTCTCCGGAATCTATTATTAAAGAGATGGAGCAGTTTGAAAACCTTGAAGGTCGTCTGTTTATCTCGGATAAAGCACATTTAAATCTCTCTTATCACGCTTTAATTGATCAAGCAAAAGAGCGTCTTAAAGGTGATAAAGCAATCGGTACAACGGGTAAAGGGATCGGACCATCTTATTCTGATAAGATTAACCGTATCGGTCACCGTGTTGGTGAGCTTTTAAACCCTGAAGCATTATGTACAAAAATTTTAGACTATTTTGAGCAAAATAAACCTATTTTTGATGTTATGGATATAGAGGCTCCATCTCGCGGAGAATTGTTAGCTGAGTTAAAAGGTTTTGAAGCAAAACTGGCTCCTTTCATTACTGATACTACACAGATGATCTGGAAAGCACTTGATGAAGAAAACAAAAGAGTTCTTTTAGAAGGTGCTCAAGGAACTATGCTTGATATCGATCACGGTACATATCCGTATGTAACATCAAGTTCAACTGTAAGTGCGGGTGCATGTACAGGTTTAGGAATTAATCCAAAAGATATCGGTAAAGTAACAGGAATCGTAAAAGCATACTGTACACGTGTTGGTAACGGACCTTTCCCAACTGAGGATCTTAACGAAGAAGGTGCAAGACTTGGTAAGCAAGGGCATGAATTCGGTACTACAACTGGACGTGCTAGACGTTGTGGATGGTTTGATGCAGTTGCAACAAGATATGCTTCACGTTTAAATGGTTGTGATGAACTAGCACTTATGAAGCTTGACGTACTTGATGGTTTCGATGAAGTTAAAGTGTGTGTAGCTTATGAGTACAATGGCGAAGAGATCGATTATGTACCTGGTGATCTTGAAAATGTAAAACCTATCTATAAAACTTTTACTGGTTGGACAGGCTCTGTAGGTGCTAGAAAATTTGAAGATTTACCAGCTTCAGCACAAGAGTATGTAAAAGTTATCGAAGAGGTAACAAAAACAAAAGTTGGTATAATATCAACATCACCTGAAAGAGACGATACAATAATTTTATAGAAGGCTTGAAAAATGAAGACGCGATACAGCTCTTTAGTAAGTGTTAAGAAAAACATTATGCAAAAGAGCGAGCGTCTACTTCAAGCTAAAAATGCCGCACTACATAATGCCCAAGAGGCACTTGAAAAATCTATCGAAGAAATTTCACAAATAATACCTCCGCAAAACGGAATCATTGCAGATTTTATTTCCAATCGAGCACTGCTAGATTCGCAGCGTTCTTTAATCAAACACAATGAGGAATGGGTCGCTTTTGCCAGTCAGGAAGTTGAGCACGCAAAAGAGCAGCTTAAACGTGACATGATAGAATATGAAAAATATCAATATTTAGAGCTTCAAGAGATAGAAGCGATCAAGAAAAAAGAGAAAATTAAAGAAGCTAAAGAGTTGGATGAGATAGCACTGCTCACGTTTGGCGTAAAAGAGAGGTCTGCATAGTGAAATTTTTATTAGTTTTATTTGTATGTTTTGAATTATCATACGCTTTAGAGACAAGCGATAAACTTTTTGAGTGTACGGAAATTTTCAAACAAAGAAAAAGTGAATTGCTTGTTGAACTTGAAAGAATCGATGAGCAAAAGCAAGCATTACAGTCTTTAAAAACAGCTACTGAAGCACTGCTCAAAGAAAAAGAGACAAAACTTAATCAGCAAGAAGAAGAGATAAATAATAAGCTCAACGAGATTAAGTCAAGAGAAGAAAATACTAAGAAGATGCTTGAGAGAAATGAAAAGGCTCTCGCAGAATTAAAGTCAATTAAAAAAGACAAAGTTTCTCAAACATTTGCAAAAATGAAAGCAGGAGCTGCCGCAACTGTTTTAGCAGATATGCACTCTCAAGAGGCTGCAGATATTTTACGATCTTTAAAGCCGCAAATCATAGGAAAGATATTAAGTAAAATGGATGCAAAAAAAGCATCAGAATTAACACAACTTTTATCCAAATAATCAAAATTTTACCTAACTTATTGTAAAATTGCTAAATTTATCACAATAAGTAGGTCATACATATGAAAATATCACTCAAAACTATTCCTCACATCTCTAATAAAATAGCAATCGATTTAAATAGAAGTGGTGTTGTTACTATGACTAAAGGGCTTGAAGCTGTAGCGAATGAAGCTCAAAAGATCTTTGAAAAAAGTGTTAAGCAAGAGATGGCACTTGAAGAGAAAGTAAATGATATGATCGAGGCTAACGAAGAAGAGATCGAATTTATGTTAGCTGATGAACGTCAACTATTTTTTATGATCAAGAAAAAACTTGCTCCTGAATTTGGTGTTATTTTAGATTATGATGAAAGATTTTCAGATATTTCACACAAAATTCTAGATGAGCTTTATGAAGAAGATCTGATCAATTTTGATGTATCGGAAAATCGTGTAAAAAACATTATTTATAATTCTATTACATCATTCATCGCAGATACTGCTGAAATTCAAGATGCTGTAATGGATAAAATTCGTTCTTATAAACGTAAATTTATCCCTGGAACTGACGAATTTGAAATTTTATATGAAAAACTTTACAAAGAAGAACTTTTAAAAAGAGGTATGGAGTAAACAATGGCAGAATTAAAAAAAGTATATATTTACCTTGAGAATGGTACGTACCTCGAGGCAAAAAGTTTTGGTGCTTCTAAAACAGAAGTTGGTGAAATTGTTTTTAATACTTCATTGACAGGATACCAAGAAGTAATGTCAGACCCTTCGTACGCAGGACAGTTTGTGACATTTACAATGCCTGAGATCGGAAACGTTGGTGTGAATGATCAAGATATGGAAAGTTTAAAAGCACACTCTAAAGGTATGATAGTTCGTAAATATCAGCCAAGACACTCAAACTTTCGTGCAGAGGATTCTTTAGCTAACTTTTTAGAAAAACATAATGTTATGGGTATCTGTGATATCGATACAAGATACTTAACAAAAATGTTAAGAGCAGAGGGTGCGATGATGATGATTGCATCAACTGAAATCTCTGACAAAGAGGAGTTAAAAAAAGTTCTAGAGAATTCTCCTCGTATCGAAGATGTAAACTACATCGAACAAGTAAGTACAAAAGAATCGTATCTTCATACACAAAGTACATATTCTGCAACAGATTTTGAATATGATGAAGCTCCAGAACAACAAGCAAAAATTGTTGTAATCGATTTTGGTGTAAAAAGAAATATCTTAAATGAAATCGTTTCTGCTGGAATCGGTGTAGAAGTTATTCCAAACGATTTTCTTGCAGAAGATTTAATTGAAAAATATAACAACAAACTTATTGACGGTGTATTTTTATCAAATGGTCCTGGTGATCCGTTGGTACTTAAAAAAGAGCAAGAACAGATCAAAAAACTGATTGCTGCAAAAGTTCCAATGTTCGGTATCTGTTTAGGGCACCAGCTTCTTTCTATCTCTCATGGATATGATACATTTAAATTAAAATTTGGTCACCATGGTGGAAACCACCCTGTTAAGAATTTAAAGACAGGATTTGTAGAGATCACTGCACAAAATCACAACTATAATGTTCCGGATAATATTACTGAGATCGCAGAAGTAACTCATACAAACCTTTTTGACGGTACAATCGAAGGTTTAAAATATAAAGATGAGCCAATTTTCTCTGTACAGCATCACCCAGAGTCTAGCCCTGGTCCAAAAGAGAGTAGATATATCTTCTCTGAATTCCTTTCTCTCATTAAAAGATAAGTTTTTTATTAAAAAAACTTATCCTTTCCCTCAAAATTAATTATACCTTAAGTGTTTCTAAAAATTACAAAGTAAACAAAAAGTTAATAAAATGTTTCAAAATTCTTAACTTTAAGAAATTTTAAACATTTGTATTGTTAATATACAGTGTTAATTGGCTTAATTTTACTTTTTAAAGTAAAGTTAAACTTAATTGCTTTGAATCTTAAGGAGGCTATATATGGAGAATCGTCCATTAGAGTACGACTATACGGTTGCAAAGATGTTTATGCTTACTACAGTTCTTTTAGGATTTGTAGGGATGCTCATCGGTGTAATTTTAGCATTTGAACTTGCTTTTCCTGGTGTTAACACTATTTTAGGAAGCGGGTTAGCTGAATACACTAACTTTAGTCGTCTTCGTCCACTGCATACAGATGCAGTTATTTACGGGTTTACATTAAGTGGTATTTGGGCTACTTGGTATTATGTTGGTCAACGTGTACTAAAAGTATCAATGGCAGAATCAAAATTTTTAATGGCTATTGGTAAACTTCATTTTTACATTTACCTTGTTGTTGTTGTAGCAGTTGTTGTTTCATTATTCGCTGGTGTTACTACTTCAAAAGAGTATGCTGAATTTGAATGGCCTATCGATATCGCTGTTGTTGTTGTATGGGTACTTTCTGGTATTAGTATTTTCGGTCTTATCGGTATTCGCCGTGAGAAGAGTTTATATATTTCAGTATGGTATTACATTGCAATGTTCTTAGGTATCGCTATGCTTTACCTGTTCAACAACATGGAAGTTCCAACTTACTTTGTTTCTGGTGGTATCGGTGATTGGTATCACTCTGTATCTATGTATGCTGGTACAAATGATGCGTTAGTTCAATGGTGGTTCGGTCACAATGCTGTTGCATTTGGTTTTACAGTACCTATTGTTGCAATGATCTATTACTTCTTACCGAAAGAGTCTGGTCAAGCAGTTTATTCTTATAAACTATCTTTACTTTCTTTCTGGGGATTAATGTTCGTTTATCTATGGGCTGGTGGTCACCACTTATTATATTCAACAGTTCCTGACTGGATGCAAACAATGGGTTCTATTTTCTCTGTAATCCTTATCTTGCCATCTTGGGGTTCAGCAATCAATATGCTTCTTACTATGAAGGGTGAGTGGCAACAAGTTGCAGCGTCTCCGTTAATTAAGTTTATGGTTCTTGGTTCTACATTCTATATGTTCTCTACATTAGAAGGTCCAATTCAAGCTATTAAATCTGTTAATGCTATCGCTCACTTCACTGACTGGATTGTTGGTCACGTTCACGACGGTGTTCTTGGATGGGTTGGATTCATGATTATGGCTTCACTATTCCATATGGCTCCACGTGTGTTTAAACGTGAAATTTATTCTAAAAAATTAATGGCTACACAATTCTGGATCCAAACTTTAGGTGTTGTTTTATACTTCACTTCAATGTGGATTGCTGGTATTACTCAAGGTATGATGTGGCGTGCTCACGATGAGTTCGGTAACTTAGCTTACTCATTCATCGATACAGTAACTGTATTACACCCATACTATACTATCCGTGCTGTTGGTGGTACATTATACTTAATCGGTTTTGTTATGTTTGCTTATAACATCTACAAAACAATGTCTGCTCGTCCTGTTGAAGAGGCAGAGCTTAAAAATGCATCGCCTATGGGCGCTTAAGAGAGGGAGGATTATATTATGTTTCATTGGTTAGAAAAACACCCGTTCTTATTCGCGGTAGGTGTATTTGTTGTTATTGCTTTTGCAGGTTTAATCGAGATCGTTCCAAGTTTTACTCAGGCATCTCGTCCACTTGTTGGTACAGCTCCATATTCTACTTTAGAATTAGCTGGTCGTCATGTTTATATTAAAAATAGTTGTAATGCTTGTCACTCTCAATTAGTTCGTCCTTTTAAAGCTGAAACTGATCGTTACGGTCACTACTCTTTAAGCGGTGAATATGCGTATGATAGACCATTCCTTTGGGGTTCTAAAAGAACTGGTCCAGACTTAATGCGTGTTGGTAACTATAGAACTACTGACTGGCATGAGCACCATATGAAAAATCCTGAAGAGGTTGTTCCAGGTTCAATTATGCCTGCATACCCTTGGATGTTTGATAATTTAGCAAATATTGATACTGCATATGCAGAGCAAGTAACAGTTGCTAAAGTGTTCTCTGTACCTTATAACAAAGCAGTTCCTGCTAAAGATGGTGGAGAGCCTATCGTAGTTAAAATGGGTAAAGATTTAGCAGATGCGAGAGCTATGGCTTTAGAAGAAGCAAAAGTTATTGCAGCTGATATGAAAGATCCAAAAGTTAAAGCAGCTGTAGAAGCTGGACAAATTCCAGAAATCGTTGCTTTAATTGCATATTTAAATAGTTTAAAATAAAGGGTTAAGTGTGGATATTGCTGAAATTCAAGGTTATGCTTACTTTTTCTTCACAGTTTTTTTAACAGTAGGATTGTATGCATACATCTATCATCTGTATAAAAATAAAAAAGATGAGTCTGGTGTTGACTATGAAGATTACAGTAATATGGCACTTAAAGATGATATAGTAGATACTCCGGTTAAAGCTGTATCTGATAAAGAAGATAAATAGGAGAGATATATGAATAAGCTAACGCTTGGGGGAATTATCTTTGCTGCTCTTATGTTTACACTAACTTACTTATCTGTTGGTGGTTCTAAGGGTGGATTAAACGATGATATCGTCAATATGCTTGCTGTAGCAGGTGCTGTTGCGCTTGTAATAATTACAGTATTCGTAGTTATTAAGTACGTTCGCCAAATGCAAACTGATACTGCGACTGGTGAATTAGCAGAAGAGTCATGGGATGATATCGGTGAATATAAAAACCCAATTCCAATGGGATGGGCGATTATGTTTATGGCTCTAATCATTTGGGGTATGGCATATTTTACGGTTTTATATCCGGTTAATGCATATTCTCAAATTGGTGAATACAATGAAGATGCAAAAGCACACGATGCTAAATTCTCTAAAAAATATGCAGATATTAAAGGGAATGAACTCATTAAAATGGGTGAGTCTGTATTTATTGCAGAGTGTAAAGTATGTCACGGTGCAGACGGTAAAGGTCTAAACGGAAAAGCTGCTAATCTTCATGAAAGAATTTCTGCAGAAAACGTAAAACATGTAATCAACAATGGTTCTGCTTATGGAATCCTTGGTGAAGGTTCAATGATGCCAGATCGTAACGGTCTATTTAATGCTAATACAAATGCTGCTCTTACAGATGCAGAAATTGATACTGTATCAAAATATGTTGCTAACGGTATGACTGGTGCGGGTGCTGATATCTTCGCTGGTACTTGTGCAATGTGTCACGGTGCAGACGGTAAAGGTGTTGAGTATATGGGTCCAAACATTGCTGCTTTCGATACTACATTAGTTGAAAACGTATTAGCACATGGTAAAAAAGGTGCTATCGGTGCAATGCCATCTTTTGCAAGACTTAACCAAAAACAAAGAGAAGCTGCAGCTGCTTACATTAGTGCAGGACTACCTGATACTGATGAATTAGAAGGAGAATAACATGAATGAAAATAGAAGTGTTTTCGCCCTTGACGGTGTAACAGGTATGTTAATAGCAACTGTATTACTATTAAGCATTTTAGTTTTTTTAACTATTAATGCTTTAAGTGTACAAAATGCTAACGCAGAAAACTTTTACGATATTAAAAATGAAACTGAGATTGGTTCAGGTATCGGTTTTGGTGAAGGTCACACTACATCAAAAGCTGAAGACCATGTTGTTTCAGTTTCTGTAAATAAATAAGAAGGGGGAGAGATATGGAAAAAGTTATTTCTTGGAGCCTTGTAGTAATGGCTATCTATACACTTTATGCTGTTGTAACTCCTAACCACTTATATATTGGGTAGGAAGTTTCTTTGAGTAAACTACACAGAGGGCTTTATGCCCTCATCCTCATCACATTATTTCAAACACAACTTTTTGCAGAGTATTTATATAAAGACGAAGTAGTTCATCGTGAAGCTTTTACGAATGATATTGAACTTCTAGGAAGTGAGCTATATAAAAAAACAGGAATATCTTTAAAACTGTTGATGTTAAAAGAGCTTCCTGAAAATGAAAAGATGTATCAGTATGAAAAACGTCTTCTTGAAACATTTAAAGAGCCTACTATTCTTTTAGTTTTTTCAGAGATGGATTCAGAAGTTGATATTCAGGTAAATGATACCGCTTTATATAAGTATTTTAATAGAAAGCAAGTGCTTAGTCCTGTGACATCTGCTGTACAGGCTTTTTTTATAGCTGTTGTATATGCAGACAGCTGGGAGCACTTTAATGAGCTAAGAACAGACTATGGTGGAACAATATTACCACTCTTGGCTGGAAAAGCAAAAGATGAGCAAATTGTAGGAAAATATGCTGCTTCAATGTATAACGGCTATTTAGATATCGCGCATCAAGTAGCAACGGCCAAAGGTGAAACGTTAGAGAACGATCCAGGTAATGCAAATCAAGAAGCACTTTTTTGGGTAAAACTATTTTTCTACGGTTTTGTTTTATATGGTATAGTTCTGTACATTAGAAAAAAGATAGAACTAAGAAGGCTGAAAAATGAGTCAGAAAAGTAGCGGTAAAATATGGCCTTATATAGTTGGAGGTTCAATCACATTGGTATTTGGAATGTGTGTTGCAACTATTATGGTGACAAGTAAGGCAGATATCCAAGAGAGTAACGCTTATTTAAGTAAGTATCAAGATGCTGATGCAAGAGCAAATGAATTGATTCATGCACGCATTGCTTTTGATAAAAAGTACAATGTTGCATATCTTACAGAAGGGATTGGTGGAGAGAATCCACAGATCAAGTATCAGGTAACTGATAAAGAGGGTAATGCAGTAAATGATGCAGAGCTTTTAGTAGATATCAGCAGACCGGAGACTGCTAAGTTTAATCAAGAACTTAAAAACTTTACGGTTGAGAACGGTGTATACACTTTTGAGGGTGCAAAGTTTCCTAAAGCAGGTATTTGGAATCTGATTGCTCGTATTCAAGTAGGTGAGGATTACAGATTTTACAATTTAAAAGCAGACACTCGCATTAAAGAGGTATTTGAATTCTAACTATGGATAATACAACCATAGTTTTTTCTTCTTCTCGTGCTATCAGGCACGAGCAACTAAAAAACAAAAATCAAACAATTTTTTTACCAAGCTATATAACTATGAGTGAGTTTATCTCCAAGTTATGTATAGTTCACGGTTACAAGTATATAGACGATGACAGTCGAATTCTATTGCTACTTCAGGCATCAGATTTTAAAGCGTTTGAGAAGCTTCAAATTGAACGTAACTTTTTCACATTTACGAAAAACAGCTCCTATATTTTTAAATTTTTTGAAGAGCTCAGTGCAGAGCTTTACGACATTCAAAACCTTCGTAATGCAGATCTTTATGCAGAGTATGAAGAACATATTACTATTCTAGAAGAGTTATACCACCGCTATGAGGCTTTGTGTAACGAAAAAAAAGTGCTTGATAAGATCTTTTTACCGAAGCTCTATAGTTTCAACCAGGGATTTTTAAAAGCTACAAAAAGTGTTACGATCAATTTAGACGGATATCTCACAAATTTTGAGATTGAACTTTTAGAACAAACTGCTTTACAAGTGGAGCTGCAAGTAAAATTCTTTGCTACGCCGTTTAATTACAAGATGCAACAGAAGTTTGGAGAGTTTGGTTTTGAGCTTCAAAGCGGCTATGAATATCTTTTAAATCTGACAACAAAAGAGATAGTTACACAAAGGATAATAGAAGCCATTAAAAATGTTACGTGTGAAAGTTTCAGCGAAGACCTTTTACAAATAGCATTTATTAAAAAGAAAGTTTACGAGTTTATCCAAAAGGGTTATGAGCCTGAAAAGATTGCAGTCATACTTCCAAACGAATCAAAAGCAGAACTATTAAAAAGTTTTGATGATAAATCAAACTTCAACTTTGCAATGGGAAGCTCTTTTAAGCAGAGCAAGATATATACACTACTAGATGCAAATATTAAAGCAATAGAACAAGATTCAGAAGAAAACAAACACAGAGCAAGACGTTTTGGAAATGAGATAGAAAATATCATTTACGAGATGTACGGGGCCCGTAACGACTTTACAGTGATCGAAGAGTGCTTTTACAAGTTGAGAGAGTTCATCGGTGATAAAACAGAGTTAAAGATATACGATCAAGAGTTGTACAGCTTTTTAAAAGTATTGCCGTTTATGCAGGAGATGGGTTCAAAATCTATTTTAAATCTTTTTATGCAAAGGCTGGCAAAGACTTCTATCGATGATGTGAGAGGTGGTAAGATTACCGTTATGGGAGTTTTAGAGAGCCGTGGCATAGCATTTGACGGAGTAATTATCGTAGATTTTAACGAAGGTGTTGTACCGAAAAAGAGCGATAAAGATATGTTCCTAAACACTAAGATTAGAGAATATGCACAGCTTCCTACAATGAATGACCGCGAAAACCTCCAAAAACACTATTACAATATGTTGATACTAAACGCCAAAGAGGTTGCAATCTCGTACGTAAAAAGTGCCGATGCAAACCCGAGCAGATTTTTAAAACAACTCCAGATCAATGAAACAAAAAACTATGACGAGCATCAGTATGCATCTTTACTCTTTCAAAGAAACACTTCAAAAGAGCAAAATGAAGAAAATATTGTAGTGCCGTACAGTTTTAAAAATACAAAACTCTCGAATACGAAATTAAAAACTTATCTTACTTGTAAACGCAAATTTTATTTGCAATATATTCAAAGATTGAATGACCATAAAATCCCTAAAGATATTCCCGAGGAGTATGAGATAGGGGATCATGTTCACCGTGCATTATGCAGTTTATACACTAAAAAAAGTTTTTACAGTGATTTAGGCGAACTACAGCGTGATCTTGAAAAAGAGCTTGACAGCGTTTGCGAAGATAATGAGTTTATCCGCTATCAGATCGCAATGCAAAAGAGAGTATTGGAGAAGTTTTGTAAACTGGAGATTCAGCGTTTTAATGCAGGTTATAGCGTAATGGCAACCGAAAAGCCTTTGGAAGTAGAGTATGAAGGTGTAATACTCAGCGGTATAATCGACAGAGTCGACGTACGTGACGGAGAGCTGAGTGTACTTGACTATAAAACGGGTTCTTATGCAATGTACACAAAAAACAGTGTTACAGAAGCAACAGACTTTCAGCTAGAGTTTTACACTTTACTCGCTTCACAACTCGGATCTGTAAGTGAATGTGGATTTTACGATCTCAAAGAGTGTAAAGTAGTCAATGAAACTTTTTTTGAGGAAAAGATGGCACTTCTGCAGTCGAATATCAAGGACCTCTTAATGATTGAGTCCATTGAGGTACAGAAATGTGAAGATACGAAAAATTGTCTGTATTGTCCTTATAAAATTATGTGTGGTAGAGAGTAGTTATGTCTGGATTTATAAACAATTTAGCCTATGAAGCAAGTGCCGGAAGCGGAAAGACTTTTATGCTTGTTGTTCGTTACTTGTCTTTACTTTTTCAAGGGGCTGATCCGAGCAAGATTTTAGCACTTACTTTTACAAACAAAGCGGCAGCTGAGATGAGTGAGCGTATTGTTGAAACGCTTGAAGAGCTTGAAAACAGAGGAGAACTTGGCGAGATTGTAAAAGTGTCCGGCTTGTCAACTGCTGAGATACTGGCACAAAGAGATCAGATCCTCAAAGAGTTTCTAAATGCAAATACAAAGATCATGACGATTGACAGTTTTTTTACAAAAGTGCTTCGTAAGTTCTCGCTATATACTTCTTTGATGCCGGACTTTACAACAGCATCCTCTCAGCATGAACTCAAACTCCTTGGAAGGTTTCTATCTGAAGTGAGTGTTGCAAACAAACGCAATACTTTGATCGATCTTTCACTAGAATCGAAAAAGAGAGTCACCGATATCTTCAGTCTGTTAAACCAGTTTTATGAGAAAAAAGAGGAACTCGCAAACTTTAGTTATAAACGTGTATATGAGAAAAGTTATGAGGCGAGGGCACTTGAAGCGTTAGAGAATATTAAAAAGATAGTTGGCTCTTGCAAAGGGGCATCTGCAACTCTTCAAAAAGCGGTATATTTAGAGAGTTTCGAAGAGTTGTTAAATGCCACTTGGGTGTATAAAGATACTTTGGAATACTGGGTATTTAAAAAGTGTTTTACGCCAGATATGGACTACAATCTGACTATTATTCAAGAATGTGTTAAGGAGTATTTTGCACAGAGGGAGCAAAACTTCTTCTACGCACTCAATGAGCTGGTAGAGATTTACAAAAAATCAAAAAAAGCACTTTATGTAGATGACAGCGAGCTCAGTTTTTCAGATGTGACACTTTTAGTGTATGAGATACTGCACCGCTTGGATGACAGTGAGTTTTTATATTTTAGAATAGATGCTACGATCGAGCATATGCTTCTTGATGAGTTTCAAGATACCAGTATTATCCAGTATGAGATTTTAAAGCCGCTCATTAATGAGATCACATCAGGAAACGGTGTAGCGGAAAACGGCAGTTTCTTTTTTGTCGGGGATGTGAAGCAGTCTATTTACAGATTCCGCGGCGGTGTTTCGGCTCTCTATTGTGAAGTTGCAAAACAAAACAATACG